>JAEUIG010000617.1 GCA_016795125.1 Planctomycetaceae bacterium
GAGCGGGTCTTCCAAGGAACGTTGCGGCATTATCCTGGCCGGCGGCAGCGGCACGCGGCTGCATCCCATTACCCAGGTCGTCAGCAAGCAACTGCTGCCGATCTACGACAAGCCGATGGTCTACTATCCGCTGTCGACCCTGATGCTGGCCGGCATCCGGGACGTGCTGCTCATCAGCACGCCGCAGGACCTGCCGCTGTACCGGCGTTTGTTCGGCGACGGCACGCAATGGGGAATGCAGTTCACTTACATCGAGCAGCCGCGGCCGGAGGGGCTGGCGCAGGCGTTTATCCTCGGCGACAAGTTCGTGAACGGCCGCCCGTCGTGCCTGGTGCTGGGTGACAACATCTTCTACGGCCACCAGCTCTCACAGAATCTGCAACAGGCAAACGCGCAGACCTCGGGCG
Organism: Planctomycetaceae bacterium; assembly: GCA_016795125.1. Taxonomy (GTDB): domain Bacteria; phylum Planctomycetota; class Planctomycetia; order Planctomycetales; family Planctomycetaceae; genus JAEUIG01. The sequence goes on from JAEUIG010000617.1 coordinate 408, forward strand.
CCACGGTCTTCGCCTACCATGTCCGCGATCCGCAGCGCTACGGGGTCGTCGAACTCGATGCGAACGGGAAGGCGCTCAGCATTGAGGAGAAGCCGAAGCAGCCAAAATCAAACTACGCGGTGACGGGGCTGTACTTCTACGATCCCGACGTCGTGGAGATCGCCAGGTCGATCAAGCCGTCGGCCCGCGGCGAACTGGAGATCACCGAAGTCAACGCAACCTACATGCGGCAGGGTCGGCTGAACGTCGAAATCCTCGGCCGCGGCACGGCGTGGCTCGACACCGGCACGCCGCAGTCGCTGCACGAGGCCACCGCGTACGTGTGCGTGCTGGAGCAGCGGCAGGGCTTGAAGGTCGCCTGCCCCGAAGAAATCGCCTGGCGAATGGGATTCATCGACGACGCGCAGCTCGCCCGGCTGGCAGACACGCTGAAAAACAGCACCTACGGGCAATACCTCGCCGGGCTGCTGGCGTAGCGGTCGCTCCATTCGTCATCGTCAAGATTCGACACAAAGCCACAGAGACGCCGAGACACACAGAGAGGAGCTTGAGTTGAATCGATCAATGGTTACCTGACCGGAATTCAGGCAGAGAGCGGCCTTAACCGGCGCCATTGCCGGCCGTTGAGCTGCCTCTTCTTTGTGCGTCTTTGTGGATTTGTGACTCTGTGTCGAATCCGGACATCGACAGATAGGCGGAGGGGTGGCCTGTATCCACCATTCGCATCACTCGTACATCTCGCGATCTTCACGCTGCTGCATCCGGCGCAGCTTCTTGCGGTCCTTCTTGCTCATGTGCCGATGGCGATGATCGTCTTCGTCATCTTCATCGTGCGAATGATCCGCGCGATAGACGGTCCCGGAAACGTCGGCCGGTTCCATTTCTTCCGGCTCGGCCGGTGTCACAGGAGCCTGAACGGACGGTTTCGGCGCGGCCTTCGGCGCTACCGCCATGGTCTTCCGGTCGTTCTTATCGTCAGCCGCTGAGGTTTTCTCGTCGCCGGTTTTTTCGGGCACGGAGGCAGGCTTCGACTTCGCCGCGAGTTCGGACATGGCGGCCTTGGCTTCTGAGACGGTCTCGCGCTCCGACTTCTGCCGCGGTCGCCACCAGTTCAGCCAGTTGCGGCCGGTCTCTTCAGGACCGCCGACGGCCGGATTCGGCAACGCGCTGGGCTCGTTTGTGACGTAGATCACGCTGCGCGCATAAAACAGCAGCGACAGCAGCAAGCCGAGCGGCCACAGCAGCATTGCGGACCGGCCGATGATGGACAGCGTGGCGTCGTCGAGCGGAGCGGGTGCCTTCAGGAGGACGGCCGCATTGGCAATTCCCGCGAGGGTGGCGATCCACAGGCAGGGTGCGGCGCCCGACGTTCCGCGCATCTCCGTCTGCAACAGCCGGGCCATCGCCAGGAGCACGACGCCGGCCGGCGCCATCCACAGCAGCATGGAGGCGTGCTCACCGGCGAGGTGCCATCGCGCTTGCGCCCAATCGGCCAGCACGAGATGCGTGTCCGTCGCCGCACAGAATCCAAACGCCAGCAAGCCCGGAACGACGAAATGCCAGATGCGATACCGGGCGTTGAAATCCTTGCGGCTGCGGGCACGATACCAGTGAATCGCCGCCGCGAGCTGTGCGGCAAACAGGAACAGGCATGCGTCGATGGCGCGGACCAGCAGCCCCCGCGCACCAAGGCTGGCGCTGGCAGTCGGGTAGTGACGATCGACCCATTCTCCGAGATAGATCGAGCCGCCGCAGACCGACAGCCCCAGCAAGACCAGAAGCACGTTCGCCCACACCTGCGGCCGAACGACGCTCTCGATCGGCGAGGCTGCAAACTGGGGTGTCGCTGTCGCTGGAGCCGCCGGACGCGCCGGCGGCCGTCGCTCGGCGGACTCGGCGTTCTGAGCCAGGCGCCGCCGGCGTCGATCATCCAGTCCACGAGCACCCGCAAAGCCGACCGACATGAGCGTCCTTCCCGTCGCAACGGTTCCGTGTCTGCTGCGGTATTCATCGGATGCTGCGGCGCGCGTGGTCTCGCGAATCGATCCCGGCCGGGGCACGGAGCCTGAGCGTCGCTCCGTGGCGTTCACCAGCTTACGCAGGCGGCAGCGGCTGCAATCTTTCCGACGGCCGGACGACCGGTGCGACCGCAACCTGAGGCCGAATCAGAATTGGAACCACGGAATACGCGGAAACAGCGGAAGTATTCCCGGTGGGCCGACGCCTGCGCACAGCGATTCCCGAATCCGCCCGACAGCATGTTGTCGGAGAATCTTGCGAACGCCAGCGGGTCGAGTCGCGCCCTCCCGATTCCTCCGCGCGTGCCGTGTATTTCGTGGTTCCCGATTCTGCGGCGCATTCAGCGGCGAACGTGCCGATCGACGAATTCGCGCGTTCGGTCGGGAAAATCGGTAAATAAACCGTCGACTCGGGCACAGTTCAGGAACAGATCCATCAGTCCGTCGAAATCGGCAGAGTAGGCCGGCAACACGTCCGCCCTGAAGGTGTAGGGATGCACGGCCAGATCGTGGCGATGTGCCCATTCCACCAGCTGGCTGAACACCGGTTCTCCGTTTACATCCACGGAGACGACGATGCGGTTGTAGGCCGGGCCGATCCCCTGGGCATATTCCGCGATGCGGGTCACGCCGGCCTCGGTCACGAGAGTCGCATGTGGATCGTCGCCCGATTTCGGCGGTGCGGCAATGAGCTGGATCAGGGGCAACCGGGTGCCCAGTTCCTCGCGCAGCCGGCGGGTCTCAACCTGGTCGAAGCACTGGACAAAGATGCGGTCGCCGGACTCCGTGTACCCGTATTCTGCCAGGACTTTCAGCACGATCGGACTGATGTCGCATCCCTGATCGCGATGCCAGCGGGGCGACTTGATCTCGGGATAGATGCCGACCTGTCGGCCGGTCGAGTGCATCAGCCCCTGAATGAACTCGATCTCCTCCGCCAGCGTGGGAATCGCGAACCGCGACTTGCCGACCGGGAACCGCGATGGCGACCGCGCCATGCCAGTCGCGGGATCCGACCGCTCGTGGACCTGCAACGCGCGGATTTCGTCCAAGGAAAAGTCGAGGGCATAGAACCGGCCGTCGTCCCGCGCCCGATCGGGAAACCTGGCCGCGACGTCGGTCACTTCATCGAGCTGGATGTCATGGAGGACGATCGGCACGCTGTCCTTTGTGAGCACGACGTCCTGTTCGAGGTAGTCGGCCCCCATGCCGAACGCCAGCGCCTTGGCCGGCAGCGTATGTTCCGGCAGGTAGGCAGACGCGCCGCGATGAGCAATGACAGCCGGGAGGGGCACAGCGGAGTCCTTTCCGTCGACGGGAGCCATAGTGATGATGGCGAGGGCGAGGGCGATAGGAAGCATCGGCGGAGGGTATTTGGTCGTCTGGTATCTGGCGGCCGTGAATCGTAGTCGGCAGGCTCGCGTCACCAAACACCAAACAACCAGGCACCCTGCTCCGACCTCTGAACTCCGACTTCCGACCTCCGTAAAGCGAGCAAGGCCCGGCCCCCGCGAAGGGGACCGGGCCTCGGTAGTTGCTCGCAGTGAATCAAAGGTGATCCCTACGAGGAGATGGCTGTCAGGCGACAGCCCGCCGGCTGTCAATCAGACGACGCCACCTCGCTGGCTACTGGGACTGTCATTTTCCACAGGACCACCTCCTTTCTAACAAAACGGGGTTTCCCCGCGGCGTTCGGCTCGCCAAATCCGTCGCCCGACCGGGCTTCAGTCCTGTCACGTCTGCGTTTGGCGTGACCCGACGGCAGAATTGTCCCCAAAAAAACGCGGATGGCAAGAGCAGAATCCGAAACTCGCAACGGGTTGATGGTTGATCGACAGAACGAACAAGCGAGCCCCAGGTCTGATCTTCTGGGCAACGGTTGGACTCTGGTCACTCGACTGCCCCGGAGGGGCGAACACAACGGTACTGGATGCCGCACTACCCCAAAAAGCAAAGCTGACTCGACACCAGGTCGACACGTTTCCCGTCAATCCAAAATCCAAAATCCAAAATCACGTCTCTCCCATCTTGAGCAACGCCTCTGCGTCGTCCAGCGGCATCGGCACGTACTGCAGCGTCGCGGAACCGGCCGCGACGAGTTCGCCGCCGCGCGTCCTGATCTCGCCGCGGCAGACACAGTTCCGACGATTGGCGTTAAGCACGGTTCCTTCGCCGATCAGTTCGACGCCGATGCGCGCCGCCCGGATGAAGTGGACCGTGAGTTGCTCGGTCACCACGTCGTGCTGCTTGGGAGCCTTGGTGGCCGCCGCGAGTCCGAGCGCCGTATCCAGCAGCGCCGTAGCCACGCCGCCGTGCATGATCTGGCCGACGCGCAGGTGCATGTCCTGCAGAATGATTCTCAGGCTCCCGGTGCCGTCGCCGATCTCCAGCGGCTCCATGTGCACCGCATGCAGGAACGGAAACGCGCCGTTGCGATACGCGTCGAGGAACTGCTGCGCGAGGCTTTTGCCGGGATTGAATTTCACGGTTGGCTGTCGGCCCGTGGGCAATCGGAACAGAACAGCTGGGGACGGATGGCTGCCAGTGTCTTGGGCCCCACACCGGGTACGCGGCTGACGTCATCGATGCCGACAAATGGCCCGTGCTCGTTGCGGTCGGCCACGATCCGCCGCGCCAGCACTTCGCCGACGCCGTCCAGCTGCATCCACTCCACCCAGGTTGCGGAATTGATGTCGAGCCGGAACTCATACTTACTCGCCGGCAGCCGGTCAATCTCCACCAGTCGCCGGCCATCAATCACCCGCTGCGCCCAGTGACCAAGCAACAGCAGCAGGATGGCCGCCCCGCAGACCAGCGCAAATCGCGTGTCGCCGCGCGACAGGCCCAGGGAGGCGACCTGTTCGGAAGTGGCGCCTGCATCCGGATCGGAGCATGCGGCTCCCGTGAGTGCCGGCGTCGATTTCGGTTCAGTCCCGTCCGTCTCAATCGATGCATCGACCATGACCACAGGCCCGCCGGAGGATCATCCCATCACTCCGACACTACCCGAGCAGGAATGCCGATCGCAACCCGTTCGCAACCCGCCGGCTCCCCCACTCAGTACCACTGATAAGCATACGCATCGAACGCGTCGCGAGCGTCGAATTTGAATTGACCGACCTCTTCGACCCGAAGTTCGCCGCGGATTGCATTCAGTTGCTGATTGAGTCGCTGCTCGGAGATCTGGTACGCCGTCCAACCTGCGGCCGACCTGGCTTTCTTTGCCTCAAGCCGCACGAGCTCCTCAGCGAGCATCACGCGGATGCCGTCGCGGATGACCGCGTCGTCGCACGCCAGCAGCGGCCGCAACTGCAGCAGCCCCTCGGCGCTCAGCGGATGCACGCTGATCTGCACGCTCGGCGCCGGATCGCCCGCCATGATGCGGCGCACGTTGTAGTTCGTCGTCAGCCAGTCGACAGGCAGAATGCAATAGGCGTACATGGCGAGTGCCAGC
>JAEUIG010000631.1 GCA_016795125.1 Planctomycetaceae bacterium
CTGATCTGACGATCGCAATTTGTCAGGCATAGCACCGGCAACATCAGTCAGTGCCGGGATCATGAGCGCCTGACTCGCTGACCCCGACAGGGGTCGTATCTTGAAGCCGGTGGCTGAGCGAAGCGACGCCACCGGTATTTCGCCAACAGGGATCTCATCCCGAAGGGATGACAGCCGTCGCTCGTTTGGCTGCCATCCCTCCGGGATGCAACGCTCAAAAAAGACGCTTTCCGGCGGTGTCGCTGCGCTCAACCGCCGGCCAATGGATTTGACCCCTATCGGGGTCGGGGCAGCAAGGGCAATTGCTGATTCGCAGCAGCGTCCGCCAGTATCTGACAACTCGAGATACTCACAGCCTTAAGGCGATTGGAGTTCAGCACTGTCACGGCCCCCGAATCAGCCAGGCTTCCGCCAGCCGCGGCTGGTAGCGCCAGTTGACGCCGCGCAGGTATACGCTTTCGAACGTCACTTTCAGTTTTCCATTCTGGATGGAGCCTTCCGGGACCGGGAATTCCTTGAGCGCTGGGGCTTCGGTTTCGTAATGCGTGGCGGTGACGGGCTGGCCGTTGATGATCGGCTTGAGTTCGCCGAAGCCGCTGAAGCGCAGCGTGTACTGCGCGTTCGGATCGAGGTCTTCATAGACCAGCGCCGCCGGTGAGCCGGTGATGAGCCACGACAGCCGCAGGCGGCTCTTGCCTTCATTGAACCACCAGTAGGAGCCGGCGCCGCGCAGCGGATCGGTGCGGCGGACGGCGTGCGGGCTGCGGCCGACGTGGCCGATGTCGTCGTAGAAGCCGCCCGGGCCGGGGTTCTCCCAATTACGAAGCTCGTCGAGCCGCGCCCACTGGGCGTCCGGGTTCGGCAGCGCGAGGACTTTCTCGAACTCGTCCTCCAGCCAGTAGCGGTTGTTGAGCGGATAGTCGAGGAACTCCAGCATGCAGCCGCGTTCGGCGCTGATGGCGTGGAACTTTGTCATGTCGGACTGAAACCGGCAGGACTCCCACATCTGGTCGAAGAGTTGCAGCAGTCGGTTGCGGAGGTCAGGCCGGGTCGGCTCGGTGACGGACTTCTGCAGGACGGCATTGGCGGCGGCGATCGCTTCCGAAGGCGTGCGTCCCTTCTGCCGGCCGAGTTCCTGATTTGCCGCCTGCTCCAGCGCCGTTTCGCGAACCTCCCGTTCGCGCTGGTAGGCGTCGTAGTAAACGCGGGTGACGAGCATCTGCCAGCGCCAGTCGTTCGCGAGTTCCGGATGTGCGGCTTCCAGTTGCTGCCACTGCTCCAGGACGTATTCGACGGCGGCGTGTGGGCGCAACGGCCCCTGCCAGTTCTGCTCGAGGGCGAGGATGCCGTCGGCGATCTGGTCGGCGTCTTCCGCGCTGAAGAAACAGCGCGCGTACTCGACCAGCGTTGCTCGCGGGTGCGCGGCGGAGGTCCACCCCAGTGCGCTCCAGATCGCCTTGTTGACGTCGTCCTGGCAGCCGTCGGAATAGCTGATGAAGCCGTCCGTTTGCGGCGCGGTGGCGCGGAAAACTTCGGTGTAGAACTCCGGCCGGGGATTGATGGACTCGCGGCCGGCCGTCAGTGAAATCGCCGGATCGAGATTCAGTTCCGGGTACTGGCAGCGGACGATGTGCGTGATGTCCGGGTAGTCGCGAAGCTGATATTTCTTATCGAGCCGGGCACGGAGCAGTTCGAGCGGAGGGCTGCTGGGACCACCGACGAGACCGCCGAGCCAGTCCGGCTTGTGCTCGTCCAGCCACTCAAAGACGTACTCGACTTCGTCAGCGTCAAAGCCCTGCAGCGACATCCACATTTTGGCTTCGGGCCGATGCGGGGTCACAACGGCCGCCAGCTCGGCGAGAAACGGCAGCACGTCCTGCGGGTGGTTGTTGCCGGGATCGCCGCCGGGGAAGAACAGCCCGTTCAGCCGCGCACAGTCCTGGCTGAACTGTTCGTGCTGTTTCAGATGGGCCGCACGCTGCGCGGCATCGGTGAGCGCGAACTCGGCCGGGATCCACACCCAGTGTTCGAGGTCGTATTTCTCGCAGATTTCGGAAATCGCCTTGTTCATCTCCCGCCGGCCGACCGGCATGACGGGGGTTGGCCGGTCGTCCTGGAACGGAATCCCTTCGACGGCGTTGGCGCCGAAGAACATCATTTCGCGAATGTACTGGTCGAACGTTGCGACATCCCAGCCGTCGTAGGTGTTGGCCTGTGCGCGGTAGCCCAGCTGGTGTCCTCGGATGGCGTACTCCGGCACCTGCGTGGTGTTGATCGGCGCCGCCAGTGCGAGCTTCCCCTGCGACCAGTCGAGATGCCGCAGCAGATAGCCGACGGCGAACAGTGCCCCGCGCCGTCCCTGAGCCGCAATGGTGATCTGCGGCGCTGCTCCGTCCGTTGTCGCCATCTGAAAGCCGTCGGTGCCGAGATTTTCACCGGCTGCCGCCGCGCGGAATTCGATCTGGCCCGTCGCGCCGCCGGCTCCCGTGGGAAGCTTGATGCCAGTACGGCGTGCGACTTCTTCGATCAGCACCTGGGCGGGAGACTGGAACTCCTGATCGTCGTGGACGACCGCAACCTTTGCGAGGTCGATCTCCGCCGCACAGGCGGAGCACGCCGAGAAGACGGAGAGCACCGTCCATAATTCGAGAAAGAGTGCGAGTCGCATAGGGTTCCTAGTAGTAGAAGCCGATGATGGCCGCATCGCGGATTTCGACAGTCTGTTTCACCCAGGACTTGATCGTCCGCAGAGCTTCCGCGTGATCGTTGTTCAGCCGGTCGGTGTTCATGGCGTCGAGAGGGGCGACCGCTGCGGCAACCTCTTCCGGCGTCCACCCGCCGATGAACGGAAAGTCGTCCGGCCGAGGAATTGCGACCGGAGGGCCGCAATACATGAGGCTCATGAGCGACAGTGGAATCTGCTGCTGTGCCAGAGCCTGGTCGAATTCATTGATCCAGTCCAAACTGCTGACTACATCGAGGTCCGGGAGTCGCTTGCCAATCGCCGCGCAGATGGCTTGCAGTGCATAGCCATACAAGTGGCCGAGATGTTCACTCGAGACTTCGCCATTGACCAGCTCCGCCAATGCCTGAGCGCAGGTGATCTCCTCCTCATCATCATTGCTGATCCTCAGCAGAAAGTCCTGCTGCAGCAGAAGAATTGCATTCAGCGACTTTTCTGACCGAGACCCCATGAGAACGTTCAGCTTGTACAACGGCACCGCGTACACCTGGAGAAGCGAACTCATGGCCAGTCCTGTGCCTTGGGAGGCTGCTCGCGAAAAGTGAGACGAGCAGTATCTGTCTATGCTGCAGAAGTCCTGAAGAAATCCGTCAGCAGGATGAGATCTCTGCACCGCGAGAGAAGGCGGCCTGCGGAGACGAACACACTATCATCCCCAGGGCGTCAACTTCAATTCGCGAGACGCCGACGACGAAGCAACGACGAGGATGCCTTCCAGGCAGAACGTCGCCTCAGTGCACACAGCGGCACGGGAACGATGACTGAGTTGCATGTCGCAGACATTCGTCGTGGTGGGCAATGAGTGATCATTCGGGTAGCATAAACGGTCTTGGATGGATACTGCCCCCGCCCCGCCCGTCCGGAAAACGCCGGAGTGCTCGACGATGATCGACATCGGTCGATTCCTCGCGAAGACGTGCAACGGTGTGAGCCGGCGGTCGTTTCTCAAGGTCGGGGCCGCGCTCCCGTTCCTGCCGGCGGCCGCTGCGGAAGCCGTGGAGTCTGCGCCGCGCGCCCGCTCGGTGCTGTTCGTGTTTCTCTGGGGAGCGCCGAGCCATCTCGATACGTGCGATCCCAAGCCGAACGCGCCGTCGGAGTACCGTGGCCCGTTTGGAGTGATTCCCACCCGCACCCCCGGCGTCCATTTCACGGAACTGCTGCCGAGAGTCGCCCAGCGGAGCCACCGGTTCACGCTGGTCCGTTCGCACGTCACCTCCGCGCCAGGACATCCCGACGGCGGAACGGTGGCGCTGACCGGCTTCGAAGAAGCGCCCGGACCGGTGCAGCCGAACTTTGGATCGATCATCGCGCGGCACAACGGACATCAGTCCGGCGCGCTGCCGCCGTTCTTCTCAATCGCCAGCGGCATGCTCGCGGACGCTGGTCGGCGCATTGAAGGCTATGGCGGCGGGACGCTGGGCGGGCGTCTCGATCCGTTTATGGTGGGGGCGTCGGAGAACGGCGTGGTCAGCGTGCCGGCGCTCCATTTGCTCGACGACCTGAACCCCGGACGGATCGGCGATCGCCAGTTGCTGCGGACGCAACTCGACCGCGTCCCGAAACTGCTCGACAGCAGTCGCGTGGACGGATGGCAGCGGACGTATCGCAAGGCCTATGAGCTGCTGTCACAGCCGGCGTCGCGCGACGCCTGTGAACTGACGCGGGAATCGCCCCCGACGCGCGCCCGGTATGGACGCACCGTGTTCGGCCAGAGCGCGCTATTGGCGCGGCGGCTGGTCGAGGCGGGTGTACCTTATGTCCAGCTCAACTACAGCCGACACCCGGAAGCCATGAATCCCGGATTCGAATTCGGCTGGGACACGCACATCTACAATTTCGAGCTGCTGCAGGATCAGCATTGCCCGGTGTTCGATCGCGCCTTCTCCGCACTGCTGGACGATCTGCACGATCGCGGACTCGACGAGCACACGCTGGTCGTCTGCATGGGTGAGTTCGGCCGCACGCCGAAGATCAATCATCGCGCGGCCCGCGACCACTGGCCGCAGTGCTACTTCTCGATCTGGTCCGGAGCGGGAATCGAAGGGGGCCGGGTGATCGGCCAGAGCGACAAGCTCGGCGAGCATCCGGTGACCGATCCGTTGTCGCCGCTGATGGTGGGGACGACAATCGCCGAGCTGTGCGGCGTGAATACGGAAGCCCGCGCGGCCATGCGGGTGCTCGACGACGGGCGCGTGATCGAAGGGCTGGCATGAACCCGAGAGTTCTCGGTCTCGCTCTGGCCGTTACCGGCGGGTCGATCGGTGCCGCCGCCGGAGAACCGGTGCGGTTGACGTTCGACGGGCGTCAGAAGTTTTCGCCGGTCGTCTGTAACGACGGAGACAACCTCGTCTATGTCGATTTCGAACGGCCGAACCTGTACCGGCTGAAGCGCATGCCGCTGGCCGGCGGCGACCCCGTCGACCTGCACCCGGAGGCGACGACGTTCGAATTCGAGCCGGCCTGGGCGCGGCAGGCGCCGGTGTATGCCTACGCTCACGCGCGAGGAACGCTGAGCATCAGCGTCATCATTCGCCGCGACGGACAGCAGCTGGCGGAGATACTGCCGGGCGGCGGGTTCGACGGTCTCCGCAGTCCGGCGGTATCGGCCGACGGGGCACGCGTGCTGTATTGCCATGCCGAGCGGGGCCGGCAGCAGATTTTCTCCGTGGCGCCGGATGGGTCAGGTCCGGTGTCGTTGACCGATTCGGCCGGCAACAACAACTGGCCGGACTTCGATTGTGAAGGCCGGCAGATCGTGTTCGCGTCGTCTCGGACGGATGACTACGAAATTTACGTAATGGACGCCGAAGGGAAGAATGTTCGCCGACTGACCGACAGCCCGCTGCAGGACATCCGCCCGCGGTTCTCGCCGGACGGTCTGCAGATCGCGTTCACCAGTCACCGCGACGGAAACCCGGAACTCTATGTGATGCAGTCCGACGGCGGTGATGTCCGGCGAGTCACCAGCAGAGAGGAGCGCGATGATTACGCCGCCTGGCACCCGTCCGGCCGGCAGCTGGTCGCGGTGTGTGAACGGGACGGAGAGCACGATCTGTATCTGCTCGACCTCGATTGATGTCTCCGCAGTGCAACTGGGAGAGAACCACTGGTCAATCCTCTGCGCGACCGTATACTGGCGGTCAAATCACGGGCTGGGGGAGAAATCCATGCGCTGGCGAGGACGACGCGGGAGCGACAACGTTGAGTATCGCGGCAGCGGCGGCGGCGGTCCGCCGATGATGAAGCTCGGCGGCGGATTGGGATCAATCATCCTGATTCTGATCCTGGTTTTCGTCTTCAAGGTCGACCCGGCCCAGTTGCTGAATGATCCGCAGCTCCAGCAGGGCGGAGGGGGTGGGGGACCGGCACAGCAGGTTGATCCTGCGCAGACTCTCTCGCCGCAGCAGCAGGAACTCGCGGCGTTCGCCGAGGTCGTCCTCGCGGATACCGAAGACGTCTGGAACGAGTTGTTCAAGCAGGATGGGTCGCAGTACATCGAACCGAAGCTGGTGGTGTTTTCCGAACGCGTGCAGTCCGCCTGCGGGTTCGCCAGCGCGGCGTCGGGCCCGTTCTACTGCCCGGCGGATCAGAAGGTGTACATCGACCTGTCGTTCTACCAGGAACTGGAAGACCGCTTCGACGCGCCGGGCGATTTCGCGCAGGCGTACGTGCTGGCCCACGAAGTCGGGCATCACGTGCAGAACCTGATGGGGATTACCGACCAGGTGCACTCGCGGCGGGGAGCGCTGAGCGAAGCGGAGTACAACGACCTCAGCGTGCGGCTGGAACTGCAGGCGGATTTTCTCGCGGGAGTCTGGGCGCACCATGCCCAGCGGACGAAGAACATTCTGGAGCCCGGAGACATTGAGGAAGCGCTGAACGCCGCGACAGCCATTGGCGACGACCGGTTACAGAAGCAGTCGCAGGGATACGTGGTACCGGAATCGTTCACGCACGGAACTTCGGAACAACGGATGCGCTGGTTCCGCAAGGGGTATGAATCGGGCGACATCAACCAGGGGAATACGTTCGAAGCGCGGGAGCTGTAACGGTTCGGTTTCCGGTGCAGAATGTTGCCCGGATGCAACGCGGGATGTTGCGTCCGGGCACCGTCGTTGGGGGAGGGCGCAGCGGCGTGTGGCTGTGGAAGCGGTGTAAGTTCCCGTGCGCACGACGGTTGCTGTGCGTTCCGGCATGACGTCCGCCGCGAGGTACGGCATTCGCATTGGCTGCGTCCATCACTTCGACGATCGGACGCCCGCGATGACAAACGGCAACACTGCTCCTGCTGCGACCTCAAACGAACGCGGTCTCGTGGTTCGCGAGGCGCTGTCTGCATGTGACCTCGGGAACACGCTGTTCCTCAAGCTGTGCGGATTCATTCAGGACCAGCAGGCGCGCCTGCTGGAGGTCGAAGAGGACAACTATCGGCTGCAGATCGGCTACAGCCGCTGGGAGCGCTTCTGGCACGGACTGCGGGGACACAACCCGGTCGTGGTGACCCTCGCGGTTCGCCGAGACGAGAGCCCGGAATGGGATCGCCGCTCGCATGCGTCCCAGGCAATCGTCGAAATCGCCGTGCGTCCGGCCGGAATCGGATGGCAGGCCCGGGAATTTGAGAGCTGTGCGCAGCACATCGTGCGCAGGTTGCGGCTGCACCTGATGGCCGGCTGAAGCCCAGTCATCTCGTGGATTTCCATCACATCAGGAGGATTCGCCCTTTCCCAGACACCGTGAGCCTGCTAGAGTTTCTCAACCTTGAGGTGCGGAGCACTTCGGGGACTGATTCAGGAACGCTTTTGCTACCCTTTGCTGAAGGGTCCTCACTCATCTGCGTCGGGCCAACCCCGCGATGAGTCGTCTGCTCCGGCAGACCAGGACTGCCGCGCTGGCCGCAAACGCGCCTTGTTCGGTGCGTGTCGTGAATTGAGATCAATTCGCGATCTCGCTGTCACCGCCTGTGCACGATTTGTGTCGTGTCCGGCTGTCCTTAAGCGCGCTCGCTCTGTGCGATTGCGCACATTCACGCTTGGCGACGCATCACAGATGCGTGGCTAACCGGGCGACATCGTTGCGCAAATACGCGCAACTCCCGTCGCTTGAGCTACGAAAGAGTAACTATGACTTTTGCTGATTTTCCTTTTTGCAGCGGCATCCAGAAGGCGATTGCCGACGCCGGCTACACCACGCCGACGCCGATCCAGGCGGCGGCGATCCCGCACGTCCTCGCCAAGAAAGACATCTTCGGCTGTGCCCAGACCGGGACCGGCAAGACGGCGGCGTTCGCGCTGCCGATCCTGCAGCATCTGGATGCGAACCGCAAAGCGGCCGCGCCGACGATGCCGCGCGTGCTCGTCCTCGCGCCGACGCGCGAACTGGCCAACCAGATTCACGACAGCTTCCGCGACTACGGCCGGCACCTCGCCTTCCGCAGTGCGGTGGTTTACGGCGGAGTCGGGCAGTTTCAGCAGGTACGTGCCCTGTCACGCGGCGTGCACGTGCTGGTCGCGACGCCGGGCCGGTTGCTGGACCTGGTCAATCAGGGACACATCAATCTGAGCCGCGTCGAAATCCTCGTCCTTGACGAGGCCGACCGCATGCTCGACATGGGCTTCATGCCGGACCTCAAGCGGATCATCGCCGCCGTCCCGCGCGACCGGCAGTCGCTGTTTTTCTCCGCCACGATGCCGAAGGCCGTCGCCGAGTTGGCCAACGCCCTGCTCCGCGATCCCATCAATGTGACGGTGACTCCGGTTGCGTCCACGGTCGATCGCATCGAGCAGCAGGTGCTGTTCGTCGGCTCTTCCGACAAGCGGCACAAGCTGCGCGAGTTGCTCGAGGACGCGAAGCTGCACCAGGTGCTGATCTTCACCCGCACGAAGCGGCGGGCGAACGACGTGGCCCGGCAATTGCACGAAATCGGCGTCAAGGCGGATGCGATCCACGGCAACAAGTCGCAGAACGCGCGGCAGCGGGCGCTGGACCTCTTTAAGTCGGGCCGTCTCCGCGTGCTGGTGGCGACGGACATTGCGGCCCGTGGTCTGGACGTGGACGGCATTTCGCACGTCATCAACTTCGACCTGCCGAACGAGCCGGAGAACTATGTGCACCGGATCGGCCGGACCGGCCGGGCCGGGGCCAGCGGCGTGGCGATTTCGCTGTGCGACCCGGGCGAACGCGGACACCTGCGGGACATCGAGCGGCTGATCGGCATTCGACTGTCGCCGGAGAGCCGTGATCCGAAGTCTGTCGAATCGACTGGCGAACGACGCCATTCCGGCGGCGGGTACCGGCCATCCGGCAACAGCGGCGGTGGCAACGGAAACGGCGCCAAGCGGCGGTTCCGGTCGCGGAAGCCCGGGGGGCGTCCGGCACACGGCGGCGGACAGCGCGATCGCCGGCCGGCAGCGGCCCGGAATTAGTGAATCGGCGAGCCGGGCGGCGTCAGCCCCCGGTTTGCTGTGAGCACTCAAACAGCGACCCGGACGCTCGCAGCGTCCGGGTCGCTTTTTTGCGCGACTTACGACCTTCATTTCTTGTCGGCGAAGAACGTGCCGTAGATCACGCCCACCGTGATCAACGCATACACGGC
>JAEUIG010000635.1 GCA_016795125.1 Planctomycetaceae bacterium
AGCCGAATCTGGTCAGCCTGACCGGGTGGTACCAGGATCACGGTGCAGACCGGGACCATCTCGTCCGCCTGGTCCGCAATTTCAACGGGTATGCTCCCGAGTTCCGCGACGAGAGCAACCGGCTGTCCGCGACAGAGACTCCCCACTCATGAGCGCCCAGCGCACATTCGAAGTCAAGGCCCTCACTCGCGTCGAAGGCGAAGGGCGGCTGTACGTCCGCATGAACGGAGATACGGTTGAACACGTCGAGTTCAACATCTACGAACCGCCGCGGTTCTTCGAGAGCTTCCTGCGCGGGCGCGAGATCCGGGAAGTCCCGGACATTACGGCGCGGATCTGCGGCATCTGTCCGGTCGCCTACCAGATGAGCGCCTGCCACGCGCTTGAGAAGGCGCTGGGCATCCAGACCACGCCCGAGATCCGGGCGCTGCGACGGTTGCTGTACTGCGGCGAGTGGATCGAAAGCCACGCCCTGCACATTCACCTGCTGCATGCGCCGGATTTTCTCGGATACGAAAGCGGCATCTCGATGGCGGCCGACCACCGCAAGGTGGTCGAGCGCGGCTTGCGGCTCAAGAAGGTCGGCAACGAGATCCTCGAGGTGCTCGGCGGACGGGCCATTCATCCGATCAATGTGACCGTCGGCGGGTTCTATCGCGCTCCACGCGTCCGCGATCTGCGCGGGCTGCTTCCCGATCTGGAGTGGGGACTGGAGGCGGCGATCGAAACGGTGCGGTTTGTCGCCGGCCTCGAGTTCCCGGATTTCGAACAGGACTACGAGTGCGTGTCGCTGCGTCACCCGGATGAATACCCGATGAACGAGGGACGCATTGTGACGTCGAGCGGACTGGACATCCGCGTCGATCAGTTCGAACAGCACTTCGAAGAACGGCATGAGCCGCAGAGCACCGCCCTGCACAGCGTGCTGCTGCCGGATGCGAGTTCCTACCTGGTCGGCCCACTGGCGCGGATCAACCTGTGTCACCAGCAACTGCCGCCGCAGGCGCGCAAGGCGCTGCACGAGAGCGGAATCGATTGGCCGTCGCGGAACATGTTCCAGAGCATCGTGGCGCGCGCAATTGAAGTCGTCGCGGCCTACGAAGAGGCGCTGCGGATTGTCGACGACTATCGCGCCGAGCCGGACGTCAGCCGCATCCCGTTCACTCCGCACGCCGGCGAGGGATGCCATGCCACGGAAGCGCCGCGCGGATTGATTTACCATCGCTACCGGATCGGCGACGATGGACTGATCGCTGAGGCGCGCATCACGCCGCCGACATCACAGAACCAGGGGCAGATCGAGGACGATCTGCGGCGGTTCGTCCCCGGCGTGCTGCAGTACGACGATCCGGAAGCGACGCGCCGCTGCGAACACCTGATTCGCAACTACGACCCGTGCATCAGTTGCGCGACACACTTTCTGAAAATGACGATCGACCGCGGGACCGAGAATTCCACTGTGCCCCGAGGACCGAAGCATGGCTGAACTGACCGTACCTGTTCAGCGGGACATCAAGGAAGAGCGCCGCCGCGCCGCCCGCGCATTCCGGGACGAGCGCACCCGCGCGGGGACGTTTGTTGTCCGTCTGATGTCGTCGCCCGGCGCCGGGAAGACGACGCTGTTGCAGAAGACGGCCCAGGTGCTCACTGAGCGATTCCGTGTCGGAATCCTGGTCGGCGACGTCGAAACCGAGCGTGACGCCCAGCGATTGGCGCCGTATGCACCGTCGCTGCAGATCACCACCGGCGGCGCTTGCCACCTGGAACTGCCGCTGGTGCAGCGTGCCCTGCCGCAACTCAGTGAAACGGCCTTCGACTTTCTGTTCATTGAAGACGTTGGAAACCTGATTTGCCCGGCATCGCACGACCTCGGGGAACACTTGCGCGTCATCCTGCTCAGCACGACCGAAGGGGACGACAAGCCCGGCAAGTATCCCAAGGCCTTTCGCACCAGCCAGGTGGTGGTCCTCAGCAAGTCCGACCTGCTGCCGTATGTCCCGTTTTCGCTGGAGCGGGCCGAGGCTGATGCGCGACTTGTGCAGCCGGAGCTGCAGTTCTTTGTGGTGAGCGCGCTTGGCGGCGATGGGATCGGCGACTGGTGCGAGTTCCTGATTCGCCGGCGAGACGAATTGCTGGCCATCGATGCCTCTCAATCAAGCTGTCCCTGATGAGCGCGCCGTCCCTCGCTTCCGAACGAACCGCGCTGCGTCTGCAACTGGTCGGACGCGTGCAGGGGCTGGGAGTCCGGCCGGCGGTGGCACGACTGGCGCAGCGCTTGGAACTGGCCGGGAGCGTCCGGAACACGCTGCAAGGACTGGAAATCGAGATCGAAGGAGCGGAAGCGGAAGTCGCGATGTTCCAGGCCCGACTGCTCGCCGCGCTGCCGAATGGCTGCTCGGTTCGTGAACACTCCGCGGAACTGATTCCGGTTCAGGACCGCATCGGGTTTGTGATTGAACGAGACGACTCTATCCGCCCGCTCACGACGTGCGTTCCTCCCGACATGGCGGTCTGCAGCGAGTGCCTGGCGGAATCGCGCAGTCCCAGTGATCGGCGGGCCGGATATGCGCTCATCAGCTGCGCAGCGTGCGGGCCGCGATACTCCGTTATCCGGACGATGCCTTACGAGCGGGGCGATACGTCGCTCGCAGAGTTTCCGCCATGCCCGGTCTGCACCGAGGAATACTCGTCTCCGGAGGATCGGCGGTTTCATGCGCAGACCATCGCTTGTGCCGATTGCGGGCCGGAAATCCGGGCTGTCAACGCGGGCAGGCAGGTGATCGGCGCCCGCTGCGATGCGGTTGCGGCAGCGACGGCAGCGCTGCGCGACGGTTGGACTGTCGCGCTGCGCGGAGTCGGGGGCTACCAGTTGCTGTGCGACGCCACGAATGAGACGGCCGTTGCGCGGCTCCGCGCACGCAAGTCGCGGCCGGCGAAACCGCTGGCCCTGCTCGTCCCGAGCGTCGCGTGCGCCGAGCAGTTTGCATTCGTGGACAACGCCGAACGCCGGGAGCTGGTTTCTCCCGTGAATCCGATCGTGCTCCTGCGACGCAAGGGAACTGCGGCGCTGGCACAATCGATCCATCCGGGGCTGAACACCGTCGGAATCATGCTGCCGACGACTGCCCTGCACGATCAACTGGTGCATGGCTTCGGCGGTCCGCTGGTGTGCACGAGCGGCAACACGGAAGGCGATCCACTCGAGTACGAGCCTGCGGCGGCCGAGCGGAATCTTGCCGGAATCGCGGACCTGTGGCTGCATCATGATCGGCCCATTGAGCGCCCGATCGACGACAGTGTCGTACGCGTGATCGCCGGCCGGCCGGTGACGATCCGCCTCGCGCGCGGTCTCGCTCCGCTGTCGCTTGAACTGCCGGCCGATCGCACGTTCATGGCACTCGGCGGCCATCAAAAGTCCGCCATTGCCTGGTGCAACGGACAGCAATGCGTGCTCGGCCCGCACATCGGGGATCTCGAAACTCTCAGTGCTCGCGAGCGGTTTGTCCAACACATCAGCAGCATCGAACAGCTGTACCGATTTGTGCCGGATGCGTATGCATGCGATCGGCATCCTGGGTACTTCACGAGCGAATGGGGAATGAATGCGGGAGCGCCTTGCAGCGACGTGCCGCATCACCAGGCCCATGTCGCTGCGGGCATGCTGGAGCACGGGCTCCTCAATGAGCGCGTCCTCGGAGTCGCCTTCGATGGCACCGGCCTGGGGGCTGACGGGACCATCTGGGGCGGAGAGTTTCTACTCGCACAGCACGCATCGCGGATGGAACGTGTCGCGCACCTGCGACCATTCGTTCTGCCAGGCGGAGAGGCGGCGATCCGAGAGCCGTGGCGGGTCACAGTCAGCGTGCTGCAGCAGGCGATCGGTGCTGATGCAATTGCGACGCACGGCTTGGGTCCTGTCGCGCGAGGTCGCATTGTGCCTCTCCTGCAACTGCTGGATCGCACGCAGTTGCACACCGTGACGACCAGCGCCGGCCGGTTGTTTGATGCCGCGGCCTGCCTGATCCTCGGCATCGCCGTCGCCCAGTTCGATGGCGAACCAGCGATGCGACTTGAGGACGCCGCCGATCCGGCGGATACGCAGCAGTACCCGTTCCCTTTGATCGCGGGAGAACCGCAGCAGCTCGACTGGCGGCCCTTGTTCGATGCACTGTACAACGATTGCCGGTCTCAGGTTTCGCCAGGCGCGATGGCGATGCGGTTTCACCGCGCGATCGCTGCAGGAATCGCGGCTGTGATTCGAGAATGGCCCGGCCTGCCGGTTGTTCTCGGGGGCGGCGTCTTTCAGAATCGATTGCTGTCCGAACTGGTCGTGGCGGAACTCAACGACGAGCGGCGACTCTGCCTGCCGGGAAACATTCCCCCGAATGACGGCGGACTGGCCGCCGGTCAACTGGCCATCGCGCTCGCCCGATATCCGAGCAGCACATAAGGGAGTGACGTTCGATGTGCCTGGCTGTTCCCGGCAAGCTGGTACAGTGGCTCGAACGGCGGGCGCCGTTCTCGACGGCGGCGGTCGAGTTTGCGGGAGTGCGGCGCAGCATCAACATGGCGTGCGTGCCTGATGCGACCGAGGGGGATTACGTTCTCGTGCACGCAGGCATTGCCATCAGCCGGATCGATGCGGCCGAGGCCCAACGCGTGCTGTCCACGTTCGCCCAACTCGGCCTCGACCAGGAGGCCAATGAAACGGGCGATCCGCCATGAAATTCGTCGACGAGTATCGTGATCCTGAGTTGTGCCTGCGCCTGGCCGACGAGATTCGGCGGATCGTGACCGAACCGCGCACCATCATGGAAGTGTGCGGCGGGCAGACCCACGGCCTGCTCTGTCATGGAATCGACGAACAACTCGAAGGCGCTGTGAGACTCATCCACGGACCAGGTTGCCCGGTGTGCGTCACGCCGACGGAAGAGATCGACGTCGCAATCGAGCTCGCGCTGCGTCCCGGCGTCACGCTGGCGAGTTTCGGCGACATGCTGCGCGTGCCCGGGAGCCGCGAGAGCCTGCTGCAGGCCCGTGCTCGCGGGGGGGAGGTGCGGCTCGTATATTCGCCGCTGGATGCCGTGACGCTGGCCCGCACCGCGCCCGATCGGGAAGTCGTGTTCTTCGCCGTCGGTTTCGAAACAACGAGCCCTGCGACAGCGCTCGCGGTGCAGCAGGCCCACGACCTTGGTCTCGAGAACTTTTCGCTGCTTGTCGCTCACGTCCGCGTGCTCCCGGCAATGGAGGCCATCATGCAGGCGGACGACTGCGGGGTTGAGGGGTTTCTGGCAGCAGGCCACGTCTGCACCGTCGATGGATTCAACGCGTACCATGGCTTCGTCGAGCGACATCGCGTGCCTGTCGTTGTGACCGGGTTTGAGCCGGCTGATCTGCTAGTCGGCATCCGCGAGTGCGTGCGGCAGATCGAAGCTGGACTGCCGGCCGTCACAAACTGTTACGAGCGCTGTGTACGGTCCGACGGCAACGAGCATGCGCGCCAGATCGTGGCCGACACGTTCGAAGTCTGCGACCAGGCGTGGCGTGGACTGGGAGTCGTGTCGGAAGGCGGACTCAGGCTTCGTGACCGCTGGGCTGCATTCGATGCCAGGCGGCGCTTTTCACGTCGCGATGTGCTGCCGCTCCTGCCGAACCGGTGCCGCAGCGGCGAGGTCTTGACGGGCCGACTCAGGCCGACCGAATGTGAATGCTTCGGTGTCGAGTGCACGCCTGAAGTGCCGCTTGGCGCGCCCATGGTCTCCTCGGAAGGCGCGTGTGCTGCGTACTTTCGCTACGGGAGGACCGCAGAAGGCAAAATCCGATGAGCACGCAGTGTGCCCCAGTCTGTGCACTTCCCAACGACGATGTCCCAGGAGCGATCTCGCTCGCGCATGGGGAAGGGGGCCGGCTGATGCGCGACCTGCTGCGCAGGCAGATCCTGCCGCTGCTGGGCAGTCCGTCCCGCGAACTGCAGGAGGATGCGGCGGTGCTCGCGCCGCTCGCCGGGCCGCCGGTGTTTACGACCGACAGTTTTGTCGTCTCTCCACGATTCTTTCCCGGCGGAGATCTGGGATCGCTGGCCATTCATGGGACGGTCAATGACCTCGCCGTGGCCGGAGCCCGGCCGCGTTGGCTCAGTTGTTCCTTGATCCTGGAAGAGGGCTTTGATGTGGGCGAACTCCGCCGTCTGCTCGGGAGTGCCGCCAATGCCGCACGCATGTGTGGTGTGCACATCGTGACCGGCGATACGAAGGTGGTGCCGCGCGGCGCCGTTGACGGTCTATTTATCAACACGGCGGGCCTCGGCGAACTGGTGCTGCCGATGCCCGGGCCAGCCTCGATGGCGGTCGGCGATGAACTCCTGGTCAGCGGGCCCATCGGCCGTCACGGAATGGCCGTGCTTGCCGCCCGCGAGTCGCTGCAGTTCGAGCCAACGCTCGAATCGGACAGTGCGCCGCTGTACCCCGCTCTCGAAGCGCTGCGGCTCGCGGGGGTACCGGTCAAAGCGGCGCGGGACGCCACGCGCGGAGGAGTTTCCGCGGTCCTTCACGAATGGGCCGAGTCGTGCGCGCTGACACTCGCCATCAACGGGACGGACCTGCCGGTGACCGACAGCGTGCGCGGCGCATGCGAACTGCTTGGTCTCGATCCACTGCACGTCGCCTGCGAAGGGACGATGGTCATCGTCGTCCCATCGGGAACCGCCGCGGCGGCGCTTTCCGCGATGCGGAGTGCCGCGGTTTCCGCAAGCGCCGCCCAGATCGGCGAAGTCATGTCTCGCCAGGTTGCCCCCGTGGTCGTGCGCCGTGCATTGCGGCGACTGGTGCCGCTCGATGAACCGGTCGGTGCGGCCTTGCCGCGTATCTGTTAACGGGCTGCATGTCGTCACCTCGGGATGACCATGTGCGATGTGCGAAAGCGCGCCAGATCGCACAGCAACGGGGCGTATCCGCACGCGCGACGCCTCACTGCCGCAATGATGAGGTCGCTTGCGGCGTTCCCA
>JAEUIG010000673.1 GCA_016795125.1 Planctomycetaceae bacterium
CATCCGCTCCTTGCGAGCGGACGGACTCGGCGTGATTTACATCAGCCATTTCCTGGAAGAAATTCGCGAGATTGCTGAGCGGTATACCGTGTTGCGCGACGGCCGGTCCGTCGGCAGCGGGATACTGAAGGAGGTCAGCGAGCGTGACCTCGTGCGGCTGATGGTCGACCGGGATGTCGCCGACCTCTTCCCGTCGGTGCCGCATCATCCGGGAGAAGTCCTGTTGAAGATCGACGGCCTCTCCGGCCTCCGCTCCCCCCGCAAGGTCTCGCTCGATATCCGTCGCGGCGAGATTCTCGGGATTACCGGGCTGGTCGGAGCCGGGCGGACCGAATTGCTCCGCTGCCTGTTCGGCCTCGATGAAGTGAAACGCGGGACCGTCACCATCGGCACGCTGCAACCGCGCGCGA
Organism: Planctomycetaceae bacterium; assembly: GCA_016795125.1. Classification (GTDB taxonomy): domain Bacteria; phylum Planctomycetota; class Planctomycetia; order Planctomycetales; family Planctomycetaceae; genus JAEUIG01. Next base: position 411 of record JAEUIG010000673.1, read on the forward strand.
CGCCGCAGGCACGCATCCGCGCCGGGCTGGGATTCGTCTCCGAAGACCGCAAGGGGGAAGGCCTCGCACAAGTTCGCTCGATCGCCGACAACATGACGTACAGCCGGCTCGCACCGTACTCGCGCGGAGGCTGGCTGGGCCTGGGACAGCGACGAAGAAACGTCCAGCAGTGGATGGACCGGCTCCGGGTCAAGGCACGGTCGCCCGAGCAGGCGGTCGCAGAACTGTCCGGCGGCAACCAGCAGAAGGTCGCCCTCGGCCGCGTGCTGCACCAGGATGCCGACATTCTGCTGCTGGACGAGCCGACGCGCGGCATCGACGTCGGCACCAAGGCCGAAATCTACCGCCTCATCGGCGAGCTGGCGGCCGCCGGCAAGTCCGTGATCTTCGTCAGCTCCTACTTCACGGAACTGCTCTCAGTCTGCGACCGCGTCGCCGTCATGAGCCGCGGACGGTTGCAGGAGGTGCGGCCCGCCGGACAATGGAACGAGGAGCAAATCCTAAGCTGTGCAATGAGCGGAACGGATTGAATTCTGGATTTGCGATTTCGGATTGAAAGAGAGTTCACCGCAGAGTTGCGAAGGACGCAGAGCGGAGATCCTCTGCGGCCTCCGCGATCTCTGCGGTGAGTTTTTTCGGATTTCGACATTCGGATTTCAACCACGAATGGCATCGTCGCTCCCTTGGCGTCGTGTTTCGGCCTTCGCCGGCCCGCTGATCTGGCTCGCGCTCGTCTTCTGCCTCTTCTGGGCGGCCGACGAGTGGCGCGCTTCAGCGCGCGGCACGGAGGGCCGTTTTGCGACCGCCGCCAGCGCGCGGCTGATGGTCCACAACACCGCGCTTGTCGGCGTCGCTGCACTCGGCATGACGCTCGTGATCATCGCGGGCGGCATCGACCTGTCCGTCGCCGCCGGCATCGCGCTCTCGGCCACTGTCTCGGCCTGGTGTTTCCGTGAGGGTTACCACCCGCTGTTCGGCATGCTGGCCGCCATCTGCACCGGAGTGCTCGCCGGCCTCTGCAATGGCGCACTCGTGAGTGCGCTGCGCGTCGTGCCGTTCATCATCACCCTCGGAACCATGACCATCTTTCGCGGCATCGGCCGGGAGATCGCCGGCGGCACGCCGATCCGCGCCTTCGGCAAGCTGCCCGACTGGCTCCTCATGCTCGAACGCCCGACGCCGAATCCCGAATGGCTGATCGTTTCCCCCGGCGTGTGGGTGCTGGTGGTGTTCGCGGTGATCGTCGCCGCCGTACTGCACCTGACCGTCTTCGGCCGGCACCTGTATGCCGTCGGCTCAAACGAGGCGACCGCGCGGCTCTGCGGAATCAGCCTCACGTTCACACGGATGGCGGTGTATTCCCTCGCCGGATTCTTCGCCGGCGTCGCCGGTCTCTACAACCTGACCAGCCTGTCCGAAGGCGATCCCAACTCCCTTCCCGGCCGCGAACTGGACATCATCGCCGCCGTCGTCATCGGCGGCGGCAGCCTCAGCGGCGGAAGAGGATCGGTCCTCGGCACGCTGTCCGGTGCCCTGCTGATGCAGGTCATCCGCCACGGCTGCCGGTCGCTCAACATCCCAACCGCCTACGAGCAGATCATCATCGGCGTCATCGTGATCGTCGCCGTCACCCTCGACCAGGTCCGCCAACGCCGAATTGGTCGTACGTGAGTGATTCTTTGGCCTCATTGTCCTGCTGTGTCTCGCTTCTAAGTGAGAAACCACGAAGTCACAAAGGCCACAAAGAAGCTTCTCAACAGCTCAACTGTTTCCTTTGTGCTCTTCGTGTCTTTGTGGTTAATCAAGAGGAATCGAACGGCGTCAATCGTTGATTGGCATGCACATGCCATCGCCCTCATGAGCTCTGAATGCGATACAGCACGTGCGGTCGCAGCGGGTGGCCGACCGGCAGAGTCGGATGTTCGAAGTCGTCGGCCGGATCGTGCGTCATGCCGATTTTCTTCATCACGCGCCGCGAGCGGACATTGCCCGGTACGGTGAACGAAAAGATCTCAGCGCGACCGAGTTGCTCGAACCCGTAGCGCAGGCATGCCCGCGCTGCTTCCGTCGCGTAGCCGCGCCCCCAGCACTCCGCCGCCAGTCGCCAGCCGATCTCCACGCACGGCGTAAAGTGCGCCTCGAATCGCGGTACATTGAGGCCGACAAATCCTGCGAACGGTGTGACGCCCGGCGCCTCAAGCGCCCACAGGCCGAACCCGTGCTCCGCGAAATGCTCCTCGATCCGGTCGACCGCCGCATCGCTCTCCGCGCGCGTCAGGCAGCCGGGGAGGAACTCCCGCACCACAGGATCTGCATTCAGCGCCGCAAACGGCGCGCGATCATCGGGCTGCCAGCGTCGCAGCAGCAACCGCTCGGTAACAATCGTCTCCGCAGCGGACATTCAATCAATCGCCTTCGAGACTTGGGAAGCAGTGAACCTCTCATCGACAGGTTGTCGAGTGGCGAGCCGATCCACAAGACACGGGCATCGGCCGGCAAAACGGCACGTCAGTTGCCCTTGCCGTAAGTGTCAGCGCGCGACAGGCTGATTTCGCGGGCCGCGACGATGCCGCCAGCACCGGCCACAGGCCCGCTGTCCCGTGCTGACGCCGTTCCGTAACCCGCCACGGCGGTTTCAGGATTCACAACTTCCGTTTTGCGCCGTTTCGGGGCACAATGATACAGGTCTCAGGTCGTTGCAGATCGGCTCTTCTCGGGAGCTCGGCGATGCCAGCGCGGTTTCCGATTGCCGCATTCCTCGCGACAATCGTCTCGTCAGTCCTCGTCGGACCGCCCGCTCACAGCGACGGCGACAATCCGGCCGCTCTCGAGTACTTCGAGAAGCAGGTCCGCCCGCTGCTCGTCGCTCGCTGCTACAACTGCCACTCGGCCGACACCAAGCCGGCCGGCCAGCTGCGGGTCGACGATCGCAACGGCCTGCTGGTCGGCGGCGACCACGGGGCGGCGATCATTCCGGGCGATCCCGACGCCAGCCTGCTCATCGCGGCCGTCGCGCAGACTCACGAAGACATCAAGATGCCGGCCGAGGGAGACAAGCTCTCGGACGATCAGATTGCCGTCCTGCGGCAATGGATCGCCGATGGCGCCGTCTGGCCAGGCACCGAATCCTCTGCGGAACTCCTCGACATTCCGGCAGAATACGAGGACGCCCGGCGGTCGCACTGGGCGTTTCAACCGCTGCAGCACCCGGCAGTCCCGGACGTCCGTCACAGCGACTGGCCGCGCTCCGATGTTGATCGCTTCATCCTCGCGAAGCTGGAAGAGACCGGACTGTCGCCGGTCGACGATGCCGAACCGGTGACGCTGCTGCGGCGCGTGACGTTCGACCTTACCGGGCTGCCGCCGGCGCCCGAGGAGATTGCCGCTTTCGCCGCCGCGCCAACGCCGGAAGCTTTCGCGCAGATTGTCGATCGACTCCTCGATTCACCCGCCTTCGGCGAGCATTGGGGTCGCCACTGGCTGGATATTGCCCGCTATGGAGAGTCGACCGGTTCAGCGCGAAACGTTCCGTACCCGCATGCGTGGCGGTATCGCAACTACGTGATCGACGCCCTCAACGCGGATAAGCCGTACGACGAATTCGTCCGCGAGCAGATCGCCGGCGACCTGCTGCCGGCTGCGGACGACGCCGAGCGCCGCGAGCACCTGGTGGCCACCGGCTTTCTGGCGCTCGGGGTCAAGGACGTCAACCAGCGGTTCAAGGTCCGCTTCGAGATGGACAACATCGACGAGCAGATCGACACCGTCTCGCGATCGCTGCTGGCGCTGACCGTCAGTTGCGCCCGGTGCCACGACCACAAGTTCGATCCAGTCTCCACGCGCGACTACTACGCGCTGGCCGGCATCTTCCAGAGCACGGAACTGTGCGCCGGAGTGCGGAGCAAAATGGGAGGCGGCGGTCTCGACTACTACGACACGTCGAAACTGTTGATCCTCACTCCCGGCACCCCCGCCGACGCCGACTCCGAACTCCAGGCGAAAATCGCCGAGACGGAGAAGGCCGTCGCCGAGGCCAAGACCGAGTTCGAACGGCTCCGCGACAGCCCGGAAGGCGCCGAGCTGGCCGAGAATGGCAAGCCGAAACGGCAACAGGCACGGCAGAAGCTGCGCAAGCTCGAGGGGGAGCTGACCACGCTGACCGATCCGGTGTCCTACAGCGAGGTGGCGCTCGGTGTTCGCGAGAGCGCGACGATCAGCGACACGGAGGTCCGGTTGCGCGGCGAAGCCGAGCAGCTGGGACCAGTCGCGCCGCGCGGGTTTCCCCATGTGCTCAGTTACGAGGGTCAACCCGCCGTTCCAGCCGATCAGAGCGGGCGGCTGCAACTGGCCGAGTGGCTCTCCAGCCCGAACAATCCGCTGCCGGCGCGCGTCATCGCCAACCGCGTGTGGCAACATCTGTTCGGCGCGGGACTCGTCACGACCGTTGACAACTTCGGAACGACGGGCGACACGCCGTCGCATCCTGAGCTGCTCGATCATCTCGCGCAGTCGTTCATCGACGACGGCTGGTCGCTCAAGCGGCTCGTCCGTTCCCTGGTTTTGACGCGAGCCTACCAGCTCGATTCCGCAGCCACGGACAAACACCTGGCTGCCGATCCGGCCAATCGCCGGGTGTGGCGGCACAGTCCGCGACGGCTGTCGGCGGAGGAACTTCGCGACACGATGCTGGTCGCCGCCGGTGTGCTCGACCGGTCACGGCCCGATGCGGCCGTCGCAGAACTGCCGGTCGTCGAAATTCGCAACAACGGCCCCGAAGCGCAACGGCTGGTCGAGACTGGTGCTGCAAGTGTGCATCGCAGCGTGTATCTGCCCCTGCTACGGACGCTCGTGCCGGACTCGCTCGAGGTGTTCGACTTTGCCGAGCAGGGACTGGTGACCGGCAGCCGCCAGACGACAACCGTACCGCCGCAGGCGCTGTACCTGCTGAACGATCCGTTCGTGCGGCGGCAATCGCTGCGGCTGGCCGAGCAGATCGTGCAGGACACGCAACTGACTCCGGCAGTCCGCGTGCAGCAGGCATACCGCGCGACGCTGGCACGGGATGCCAACGCGGCCGAGATCGAGCGCGTCCTGGCCTATGTGGCCGAGTACGAGCAGGCCGTTGCTGCAGAACAGCAGCCGGTCGAAGTCGCCGCCGCAGAATCAGAGGTCACCGTGACGGCCGCAACCACCGATGCGGGCAAGCCGATCACGCCGGTCAACCCGGACGACGTCCCGCAGAGCGATGCAGGCTCCGAGCCCGAAATGGTGAATGCGTCCGACCCGCAGACGGCGGCCTGGGCCAGCTTCGTCCAGGCCCTGCTGGCATCGGGTGAGTTTCGGTACTTGCGATAGCCCGAAGATTGCCTTACTCGGACACGACAATGACTCCTACCGCCTTCTCCCGCCGCCATGCCCTGAAGTCGGCCGCCGGCGGTTTCGGTTATCTCGCGTTCGCCGGCATGCTGGGACTGGAACAGCAGCGGGCTGCGGCTGCCACGCGCTCGCCCGGTCCCCTCGTCCCCAGGCCGTCCCATTTCCCGACGCGCGCGAAG
>JAEUIG010000699.1 GCA_016795125.1 Planctomycetaceae bacterium
GGACGTCGCAATGATGAGCAGTTTCTGCGGACGCACCCGCCGGGAGTTCCTGTGGCAGACCGGCGCCGGTTTTACCGGGGCCGCTCTCGCGGGCCTCATGTCTCAGGATGGCTTTCTCGACCGACAGGCGGTGGCCGCCGATGGTCGCACCCCGTTCGTCAATCCGCTTGCCCCGAAACAGCCGCATCACGATCCGGCGGCGACGGCCTGCATTTTTCTCTACATGTACGGCGGTCCGAGCCACATCGACACGTTCGACTACAAGCCGGAGATGTACGGCCGTGACAATCAGACCATCGCGGTCAAGACCTTCGGTCGCGGCGGGCACAGGAACGAGGGGCGCATCGTCGAGCCACGCTGGAAGTTCTCGCAGTACGGTGAATGCGGCAAGCCGGTCAGCGATTTGTTTCCCCACCTGGCACAGCATGTGGACGACATCGCGTTTCTGCACTCGATGACGGCCGACTCGCCGATTCACGGCTCCGCCATGCTGATGATGAACTCAGGGCGGATTCTCAGCGGCAGCCCGTGCATCGGCTCCTGGCTGAACTACGGCCTGGGCACGATGAACGAGAACCTGCCGGGGTTCATCGTCATGCTGGACCCGCGCGGCGGGCCGATCTCCGGGCCGAAGAACTGGTCCAGCGGATTCATGCCGGCCACCTACCAGGCAACGGTCCTTCGCTCCCAGGGGGACCCATTCCTCGACCTCACACCACCGGAAGGCCTCACGCTGGATTCGCAGCGGCAATTGCTCGATACGCTGCGCGACTACAACGAAGAGCACCTGGCCGCGCGCAGCGACAACAGCGATCTCGCGGCGCGGATCGCCAGCTATGAACTGGCGTTCAAGATGCAGATTCACGCGCCGGAGGCCGTCGATCTCTCTCAGGAAACGGCGGCGACGCAGGAGTTGTACGGCCTGAATGATCCGAAATGCGCGGTCGTTGCACGGCAATGTCTCCTGGCGCGACGATTGATTGAGCGCGGTGTGCGGTTCGTGCAGATTTACTCCGGCGGCAACCACAACGACGACAACTGGGACGCGCACGGCGACCTCAAGTTCAACCACGATCTGCACGCCGGGGAGACCGACAAGCCGATCGCCGGACTCATCGCCGATCTCAAGCAGCGCGGCCTGCTCGACAAGACGCTGATTTCGTGGAGCGGCGAATTCGGCCGGCAGCCGACCGCCGAGTACAAGGAAGGGACGGGGCGCGATCACAACGCGTACGGGTTCACAAGCTGGCTGGCGGGCGGCGGAATCAAGGGGGGTGTCAGCTACGGGACGACCGATGAACTCGGCAGCGCGGCCGTCGAGAACAAGCTGCACGTCCGGCAGCTGCACGCCACCATGCTGAACCAGATGGGACTCGATCCGAATACGCTGGCGTATTTCTATGGCGGCCTCGATCAGAAACTGGTGGGCGTCGAAGGCGCGTCGCCGATCTGGGACGTGATTGCTTGACGGGGGTGTCTGGTCGTCTGATGCCTGGTGGATTGGTGGTTCCATTGCGCGATCACACACAGCGATCCACGCCTGCGGTTTCGCGATGTCGGCGGCGGCTGATGTACTTGTCGCTGTTGATCGCTGGAATTGCGATCTGCAGTTCTTGTCCGTCGTGTGAGGCACAGGACGCCGCCGACACGTTCGCCGGCAGTGCGCCGAATCTCGACGTCTTGTCGCCCGAGCAGTGGCGGCGGATCGATGCGGCTGTTGATCGCGGGCTGGAGTTTCTCGCCCGGCAGCAGCAGGACGACGGCTCGTTCGAGGCGCCGCAAGGCGGCCAGCCGGGCATCAGCAGTCTGTGCATCATGGCGTTCCTGTCGCGCGGTCATACGCCGGGAGTCGGGACGTACGGCCAGCAACTGCAGCGCGGGATCGACTACGTGCTGTCCGTCCAGCACGGCAGCGGCCTGCTGTCGATCGAGCCGGTTGGCAGCTATCAGATCGGCCGGCCCAGCTACAACCACGGCATCGCCGGCCTCATGCTGGGCGAAGTCTATGGGATGACGACCGGCGACCTGGAA
>JAEUIG010000700.1 GCA_016795125.1 Planctomycetaceae bacterium
CGTGAACGAAGCGGAGGTAATGCGGCGCATCCAGCTCGACGAGCCGGACAACGTCCGCAAGCACAATCCCCGGGTGGACCGCGACCTGGATGCGATTGTGATGAAGTGCCTGGAGAAGAAACCGGACCGGCGCTATGCGACGGCCCGCGAACTGGCGGAAGACCTGCGGCGGTGGTATCGCGGCGAGCCGGTGCTGGCGCGGCGCGTGACGAAACTGGAGCGGTCGGCGCGCTGGTTCCTGCGCCGTCCGGCGCTGCTCAGCGCATGCGCCTTCGGCATCCTGGCGGTCGTGCTCGGGACCGGCGGCGGTCTCGCCGCGTGGGGGTACGTCTTGTCCCAACGCGACGTAAAGAAGGCCACCGATGCCGAGAACGATGCCAAGAGGGCGCGAGATGCGTTGTCTGTGAGCAACGACCAACTGGTCGCGCAAACGGAGCAACTCACCGCTGCACGCGACGAGCTGACGGCCAATAATCTCCAGCTCACGGATGCGACGAAAAAGGCCACCGAGGCGGCTGCGCAGGCAGTGGCGGCCGAAAGAGTGGCCAGCCAGGCGGCGAATGCGCTCGACCGCGTCGTGTATGCCAACAAGATCCTGCTCGCCAGAACCTATTGGGAGATGGGCAACGCCATTCGCGCGCGGGAGGAGATGCAGCGGTGCAAGCCGCAGTATCGCGGCTGGGAATGGCGAAAACTGCTGATGGAAGTGAATGCTCCGCTGCTGGGGACCGCGGAGTCCGACCTGGGAGAAAACCTCATCGTCGCGTCGGATGAACGAGGCAGTCGGGCGGCCGTGGTCGACGAGAACGGAAAAATTCATCTGCTGGCGTGCGAAACGCCGGCAATGGAAATCGACGAGCAGCATCCCGCGATCCGCGAAGTCGCCGTGCTGGAGGGTTCGGAGCATCTTGTGCGTGCACTCGCCCTCAGCGGCGATGGCCGCCGGCTGGGGGCGATCTTTCCCAAGAGCCTCCGCGTGTGGGATGCCGAGAACGGCCGCCTCCTCGGCGACGGCCCCTTGCCCGGCGAGGTTGTGGCAAAGCTGACATTCAGCGACGCGGGAAACCTGCTGGCGGTGGAACAGGGCGACCACGCCTTGCAGGTCTGGCAGATACCCTCGTCCGGTGCGCCTGTCCGGTTGGCAACCTGCACCGGCCACGGCGACGTGGTCAACGCGCTGCAGTTCACGCCGGACGAGCGTGGGCTCATCTCCGCCGGAAACGACGCGCAGCTGTTTCTGTGGGACGCCCGCACAGGCCGGAAGGTGCTGAAGTTCGGCACAGGGGCGCCCGACGACACCCGCAAAGCCGGTGAAGCAGTGTTGTCGGGAATCAGCCAGATGACGGTCAGTTTCGACGGCGCGTGGGTCGCGACGTGCGAGTACGCCGGCGACGTCACCATCTGGAATGCTAAAGATGGTCGCCGCTGCGCCCGTCTGATTCACAAACTGTCGGCGGAGCAGTCTGAGGCCAGCCATCTGCCGATTGCGGCGCTGGTCTTCAGTCCTGACGCGACGCAACTGGCCGCCGTCGAAGGAGCAGTCGTGACCGTGTGGGATTTGCCGCCCGCATTGGCGACCGCCAACCCGAGTCAGGCTCCGCCCGAGTTCACTCCATCATCGATTGTCGGCGAGGGGAGCGAAACGCTGTTCGCTGCCCGATTCTGTCCCGACGGCCAGGTCCTGGTCACAACTGGTGTCGACGAATCGGTCGATCTCTGGAAGGTGGCCAGCGGCGAAAAGATTCAGAGTCTGAGCGGGCACCGCGCCGCAGGCCGGCACATTGCGATTCGCCCCGATGGAGCAGAAGTCGTCTCCGTCGATCTGAACGGCGCCGTTTTCCGTTGGGACCTGGCGACGGGGGCGACCGTCAAGAAGGACATGGTGCTGTTGAAAGGGCATTTCGACAAGATCCATCAGCTGGAATACAGTCGCGACTCGCAGCATCTCGTCACGGCATCCAGCGACGGGACAGCCCGGATCTGGGATGCCGAATCCGGGGAGCAGCAGCACTCCTTCAGTGTTCCCGACGACGACGAGGCCAATCCGTCATTTGCTCCCATTGAAAGAGTCGCATTGAATGCCGACTTCACGCAATTGGCGCTGGGTACGAACGACGGCCGGGTACAGCTCTGGGATCCTTTGAACGGGGCGCTCGTTCAGGAACTGCAGGGAGTGCAGGCGAAAAGCGGTGACTTCGGACGGCTGGGGCTGGCGCAGACCATTGATTTCAGCCCAGAAGCCATGCGACTCGCCATCGCCAGTCTGGATGGATCGATCCAGCTGTGGAGCATGCAGGCCGGCTCTGCGCCGATCGTCGTCCACGAGCATGCCGGGGAAATCAATTGCCTGCGTTTCAGCCGCGACGGTCAGCTGCTGATTTCGGGAGGCGCCGATGGAAAGGTCTGTGCCTGGGACGCGACGCAGGGGGCCATGGTGAAGCTCCTGAATGACGGCGGTCCGCACGCGGTGCATTCCGTGGCGTTCAGCCCCGATGGAACGCTGGCGGCTTTCGGTCTGAGCGACCGGACTGTCCACCTCTGCGACCTCCGGTCTGGCGAGAATCTCACCCTGCCAGACAGGTTTGGCGTCACGCAATCCAATGACGACCTGGGAGTGCTGACGCTGACGTTCAGTCAGCGGGGAAATCTGCTCGCAGCGGCAGGAGACGACAACACGGTCGTCATCTGGGATGTGCCGAGCGGCGAATTCGTGACACAGTTGGCCGGCCATACCGGTCAGGTGCGGCAGATTGTGTTCAGTCCGAACGACTCGAAAGTCGCGACGGCGAGTGCCGACAATACCGGTCGGATCTGGGATTTGAGGACGACCGCGGAACCGGGAAGAAGTTCGGGGCGAAGGACCATCGTACTGAGGGACACGAAGAACCCGCCGCAGTTCGGTCACACCGGCCGGATCAACATGGTGGCCTTCTCCGCCGACGGAAAATGGCTGGCCACGTGCAGTGACGACAGGACGACCCAGGCCTGGAACGCCGAATCAGGCAGTCATCTGCGGACTTTCAGCGATCACACCGATTCGATCCGCGCCATTGCGATCAGCCCCGATGGAAACCGGCTGGTCAGCGCCTGCGACGACGGGCGTGTGCGCATCTGGGACACCTCCCGCGTCATGGAGGAAGTGGCGCCGGCGGCGCCGGACGAGCCGGTGCAGTCCATCGGTGGAAGCATCACCAACACGGCTTGGACGTCGTTGAATGGGCCGTTCGCCACGTACCAGGGGCACAGCGGTGGCGTCGGTTTCGTGCGATTCACGCGTGACGGTGGACAGGTGCTGTCTGCTGTCACCGGAAACGCTCCCGTGGCGCAGCTCTGGAACACGTCCGACTTCGCCAAGCATGGCGAGTTCAGGGGTCAGGTGATCGAAGGCAGCAATTCGGCGCGTTGCCTGAAGCTCAGCCGGCACGGAGACTGGCTGGCTGCCAACGGACCCGTGGCCACCTCCATCGGCGTCTGGTCGGTGCACGACCGCCAGCAGAAATGGATGCTGCATACGCATCCGCGCGCCGTCACGACGTTTGAATTCAGCCCCGACGGGGCGTTCCTCGCGTCAGGATGCCTGGATGGCGTGTTGCGCATCTGGTCGATGGAGACTGGCGGGCTGGAGACGGAACTGGCAGGCCATGCGTCGCAGGCCGCTCAGTCGAAGGTTGATGGTGGAATCAGGCACCTGGCGTTCAGTCAGGATGGCCAGACCATCGCCACAGCAGGTGGCGACGGCGCGGTCCGATTGTGGAATGTGCCCACCCGGAAAGAACTGCGCACGCTCATTGGACACACCGACGCCGTGTTGCACGTCGAGTTCAACCCGCAGAACGAGAATATGCTCGCCTCGTCGAGTCGCGATGAAACGGCCATCTTGTGGGACCTCACGCAGGGGAAGGCGGAACGGGTCATCGATGGACATGAAGGGGGTGTCGTCGGCTCAACATTTGATCCCGTCACCGGGTCGCGTCTGGTGACGGCCAGCGAAGACGGGACGATGCTGGTCTCGGATGCGGAGAACGCCCAGACCTTGAGCAAGTTCACGCAACTGAAAAAAGACGATCGAATCGCGCCGCTGATAGCGTTCCGGCCGGACGGCAAGCAGCTGGCCGTGACCACGGATGAGTACGTCGTGCAACTGCTGCAGACGGAAGAAACACCCGCGCAGCATGCCGAGCGCGTCAATCAGTGGCGGATGACCTCCGTCGATGCGGCGCAGACCGCGAAGAACTGGCAGGGCATGCTGTTCCATCTCGGGTACCTGCTTCCGGCCGTGGACGATGTGGCACTGCTGCACTACCAGCACGGCATCGCACTTGCGGAACTGGAGCGCTGGCAGGAATCGCGCCGCGCCTTTGAGCGGACGCTCGAACTTGTCTCCGGCTTCCCGGATTCGCAGTGCACGGTCTACATGCGGCTGGGCCTCGTGCAGCTCAAATGCAACGACGAACCCGCGTTCAAGAACACGCTGCGTGCACTGGTGGAAACCGCCGAACAACAGCGCGTCAACGGGAACACGAACTTCAGCAACGACATTAATGCCGGCTGGCTCGCGGCGCTGCGTTCCGGGGCCGCCGTCAACTTCGACAAGCTGATCTCCCGCGTACAGGAGGCGGTCGCCAGCGACGAGAACAGCGTGTACTGGCGCGAAACGCTGGGACTGCTGCTGTACCGTGCCCGGCAGTATGACCGCGCTGTGGTGGAGCTCGAGCGCGCCGTCGAACAGTCGAACGGCACCGATCTGGAAGCACAATTCATCCTGTCGCTGGCGCTGCATCGTCTGGGTCGCGGGAAGGAGGGCCTGGCCCGATACACCGACGCGCTGCGAAAGATGGGCGCCTGGCAGGACGACGTCCCGCCCGACGCCCGGCAGCCGGACGTCGTGCCCACCAGTTGGGAATACCGCGAACAGCGGTTGTGGTTCCAGGCTGAGGCGGAAACCGTATTCCGCGAAGAAATCGCGCCTGACGTCCCGCAGTCCTGAGCCGGCATGCCGCCGCTCTCATCGAACGACCGTCCCCCATGCGAATCACCCGTATCGTTTGTCTCGCCTGCCGAATCCCGCTGCGCCCCGAGCGGCGGATGATCTCCTCGCTGGGTCAGCACGTCGTGTCCGAGTACCCGCTGGTGCGCGTGGAAACCGACGCCGGGATCGACGGGGTCGGAGAAGCGACCGTGACCGCCGTCTGGAGCGGCGAGACCGTCTGGGGCGCTCAGGCCGTCATCGAACGCGTGTTCGCCCCGCTGCTCGTTGGCGCTGATCCGACCGACATCGGCGACATCGATCGCCGGATGGACGCGGCCGCGGAAGGGAACTGGTTCGCCAAGTCCGCGATCGAAATGGCGTGCTGGGACATTCTTGGCAAGGACGCCGGCAAACCGGTCTACGACCTCCTCGACGGACTCGTGCGACCAGCGGAGATCGCCTGCCGATTCTCGATGGGGGCCTATCCGCCCGAGCGGGTTCGCAACACCGTGCCCGATCTCGTCGCCCGAGGGTTCCAGACGATCAAAGTCAAGGTTGGTCAGTCGATCGAGCGGGACGTTGAGCGCGTGGCACTGGTGCGGGAACTGATCGGGCCCGACCGCGCCATTGTGATCGACGCGAACTGTGGCTACTCGCCGGTGGACGCGATCGAGGCGGCGCGACGCATGGAACCGTATGCAGTCGGACTGTTTGAGCAGCCCACGCCGCGCGACGATTACGAAGGGCTGGCCGAAGTCCGCCGCAACGTGTCGATGCCGGTGATGGCCGACGACATGGTGTTCACGTTCAACCACGCCCGCGAATGCCTGCGGCACGAGGCGGTCGACATCATCAGCATTTATCCCGGCAAATGCGGCGGCATCCGCAAGTGCCGGAACATCGCGGCGTTGGCGGCGGAGCACGGCGTGGCGTGCAGCATCGGATCCAATCTGGAATGGGATGTTGCGACGGCGGCGATGTGCCACCTGGTCGTCGGGACGCCCAACATGCAGGTCGAGCGGGTGCCGGGCGACATCCTCGGCCCGGCGTATCACGAAGTCCGCATCGCCACGAACCCTCTCAACATCACCGGCCCGGTCGTCACGACACCCGATGGTCCGGGCCTCGGCGTTGAAGTCGACTGGGCCGTCGCCGAGAAGCATGCGATCGCGTAGTGTCCACCACGATCAAGCGTCGGCGTTGATCAACGGTGGGCAATGTCCGATTCTGTTCGGCGCTCGAATCGCTGTTTTCAATCTTCGACTGCCGAGATTCGCGGTGTCCGCGCCGCAGGCCGCACGACCCTAACGGGGTCGCAGAAGGTAGCCGGGGGTTGAGCGCAACTCGCCGAATAGGCGAGTGGAGCGATACCCCCGGTCAGCGTCGCCTTACACTCCTCCCTCCCCCCGCTTTTTCGGGGGGAGGGTCGGGGAGGGGGGCGGAACGGTGAGTGCGTCGTCCATGTAAATCGGCTGCGATCGAAGGCCGAACGCACGCGAAGGTGCGTGTCGTGGTCCCCTCACCCCGACTCTCTCCCCCGATTGGCGTTTGTGCTGAGATCAATGCTTCCCCCGGGGGAGAGGGAGAGAGTCATCGAATGCTCTTTTCCACGGGTTCCGCACCGTCCGCCTGGCGGCGAACGGTGCTCCACCCGTGGTTACAACCTTCCGCCCCTCCGGGGCGGCGCTAGCATGTCTACTTTTTGCAGTGGGACAGCCGGCCCAACGACTGCACTCATCGTTCCGAACAATACGGCCGTCGGCCACATTCTCTCCACAATCCAGTCCAGGCGCATCGGACAACGGTCGCGGGGAGAAGAACGTGAATGACGAGCTTTTTGTGCATTCGTACCCCGATGCATCAACGCCCGTACAACTCAACACCCGGTCACGCCGCTGAAATTTGCCATCGCGCAGCCGATCTGCCATCATACGTGGCTGCGGCCGACTTGAGACAGGGAGGTTGCGAGTGGCAATTCTGACGATTGAAAGCGGATCGTTGTCCGGCACCCGGAGGGACGTGGTGCGGGACGTCATCGTCCTGGGCCGGGACAATGGCTGCGACATCGTGTTCACCGAGGACACGGTATCTCGCAAGCATGCCCGGATCGTACGCGGCAGCGGCGGTTGCTATCTGGAAGATCTCCAGAGCCGCAACGGGACGTTTCTGAACGGCGGCCGCGTGCACGGCCCGGTGCGATTGCGCGACGGAGACAGCGTACAGTTGTACGACGTGGCGCTGACGTTCTCGGAAGGCTCGGCGACTCCCGCGAAGTCCACGGGCAGCGGCATCTGGCTGAATGCGCCGGAGACCACCAGCATCGGCCACAGGACGATGCATGGCGGAGAGACGGTGGCGGAGATCGACCTGTCGTCGCCGGAAGGTACGTGGGTGAAGGACCGGGCGGACGTGCGGCTGCAGGCGGTTCTGGATGTCTCGCGTCACCTGCGGAGCTGGCTCGACCTGCCGGAACTGTATGAGCGGATTCTGGACTGCCTGGTGCGGATTTTTCCGCAGCTGGAACTGGCGTGCGTGCTGCGGCTGGACCAGGATGGAGGCCGGCTCGTGCTCGACGCCGTGCGCAGTTCCGGCGGTTCCGATCCGCAGACGGCCGGGCCGATCATGCAGTCGATCGTCCGCAAGGCATTCATGGATGAAAAGGCGCTGCTCAGCGTGGACGTGGCCCGCGATGCCCGCAGCGTGGCGGGTTCGGTTCACGAGGACGAACATCGCTGCGTGATGTGTGCGCCGCTGCTCGACTCGCTGCGTGCGCCGCTCGGCGCGCTGTATCTCGACACGGCCGACCTGCTGCAGCCGTTCGGGGTCGCCGATCTGGACGTGCTCGCGTGCGTGGCGCTGCTGACCAGCCAGGCGGTCGAGCAGGCGACGCTGCACAACGCGCGCTATCGCGCCGCCGTGAATCTGTCGACCGACGCGATCATTACGTTTGATGCCGACGGCCGGATGGAGTCGTTCAATCCGGCGGCCATCGACCTGTTCGGATACGACGCGTCAGATATGCGGAACGTGAACATCCGCGACCTGACGCCCGCTCTGGCGCCGCTGCTCGCGCCAAGCGATGACGAAGCCGCTGCCGCGTTGCTGTGGACATTCCGCCGGTCAACCGAAGCGCTGGGGCGACGAGCGGACGGTTCGGCGTTTCCGGTGCGGCTGTCGGTGGGGGAAGTGCGACTGGGAGGGCACCAGTTGTTTACGGCATCGGTCCACGACATCACCGATTCCAAGCGCGTGGAGCAGTCTCTGAAGCGCTCCAAGGACGAGCTGGAGCGGGCGGTGGAGCAGCGGACCGGCTACGTGCGGCTGCAGCAGGAGATCGCGTCGATTGCCAACGAAGCGGACACGGTGGAGCGCGCGTTTCAATCGGCGTTCGACGAGATCCGGAAAACAACGCACTGGCCTCTTGGACACGTGTATGTGCGTTCGGAGTCGGATGAGTCGGAGTATGTTGATGCGGGCATCTGGTCGGCGGCCCTGGACGACGACTTTGAGGCGCTGCAGTCGGCGACCCAGGATTTGAGCTGGGAAGCGGGCGCCGCGGGCCGCACGGCCGTGGGCCGGGTGATTGCGTCGCGGCGGGCCTGCCGCGCGGTTGGTCCGGCCGCACTGGCCGGCGATCCCCGGGCCGCGCTGCTCGGCGAACTTGGCCTGCAGAACGTGCTGGCGTTTCCGGTGTTCGTCGGCGACGACGTGGCGGCCGTGATGGAATTTTTCGCGCCGACGGAGGACGTGCCGGACGACGAGCTGATGTCGGTGATGGCGCATGTCGGCATGCAGCTGGGGCGCGTGATGGAGCGGCGGCATCTCCAGAAGGAACTGGTCGACGCGGTCTGGGACCAGCAGCGGGACTTCGGGCTCGAGCTGCACGATACGATCGGCCAGGAACTGGCCGGCATCGGGATGCTGGCGGACAGCCTGGCGCGCAAGCTGGCCGAGCAGCAGGCGGCGGAGATGCGGCAGAGCCGCGAACTCGCGGACATGCTGCAGCACGCTAAACAGGGTGTGCGGCGCCTGGCAAAGGGATTGCTGCCGGTGGAGGTCGACGCCGACGGATTGAAGTCCGCGCTGGAAGAACTCGGCGAGACGACCGAGCAGCGCTGCGGAATTCCCGTGGACGTCTGGTGCGACGAGCGGCTGCAGCTGGATGACAACATGGTGGCGACGCACCTGTTTCGCATTGCGCAGGAGGCGGTGACGAACGCGGTGCGGCATGCCGACGCACAGCACCTGGTGCTGAAGTTCGCGCGAAATGAGGCCGGCGACGTGGAGCTGTCGGTGTCGGATGACGGCAGCGGCATGCGGGTGGGCGAGCGTCGCGAAGGGCGGGGGGTCGGGCTGAAGATCATGAAGTACCGCGCCCAGGTGATTGATGGACATTTCGAAATCAGTTCCGGAGCGGAGGGGGGCACGGTTGTCGCCTGCCGGCTCCGGCGGAGCAACCACCATGTCAGCGAAAACGGGCGTCGCGCCCGCCAACGTACTCATCGTCGATGACCACGCCTTCCTGCGGCGGGGACTGGCGCAGATCATCGAGGACCTGCCGGAAGTCGTCGTCTGCGGTGAAGCGGCCGGCGTCGCCGAGACGCTGGAGCAGATCGGGAACTGCCATCCCGACATCGTCGTCGTGGACATCTCGCTGGCCGACGGCAACGGCCTCGAGCTGACGAAGGAGATCAAGTCGACCTGGCCGGACATCAAGGTGCTGGTCTCGTCGATGCACGATGAAGCCCTGTTTGCGGAGCGCGCGCTGCGCGCCGGCGCCCTCGGTTATGTCAGCAAGTCGGACAACGTCGACGCGTTCATCGCCGCGCTGCGCCGCGTCTGCCAGGGGCAGGTGTATCTCAGCCCGCGAATGACGAACCGGCTGCTGACTCGCGTCGTTGCCGGCGGATCGGAACCGTCCCGCTCTCCGCTGGAGACTCTGTCCGATCGCGAACTGGAGGTATTCGAGCTGATCGGGCGCGGGATGAGCACCAAGCAGATCGCCGGCCACCTGGACATCAGCCGCAAGACTGTCGAGACATACCGCGAACACATCAAGAGCAAGCTCAACCTGCGGAACGGGACGGAACTGACCCGCCATGCGGTGCAATGGGTGCTGGAGCGCTCCGGCACCGAAGTCACGGCCGAAGTGTCGTGAGGTGAAGGCGAGGCGTCGCTCGACGCGCTCCACTCCCTTCCCCAAGCAGCGGTGCGAGGGCGTCAGGTTGCACCGATTGACCGGGGGTATCGCTCCGTTCGACTGGAGGCGAGCTGCGACCCGGCCGAGGACTGCGTTTTCGGGTTCCCGGTACCGGCGGGGGGTGGTCGTCGGCTATACTTCCGGTCGCGCTTCGATCGTAGCTCCAGGAAGTGAAACGTCGATTCATGCCTCAGTCCAAGACCATCCACGACAAACTCTCGGAACTTGCGAACAACCTCTGGTGGAGCTGGCAGCCCGAGGTCACGATGATCTACCGCGAGATCGATCCGACGCGCTGGTCGGAACTCTCGCACAACCCGGTGCTGCTGCTGCGGGAGTACGGTCCGGAGAAGCTCGAAGCGCGGGCCCGCGAACTCGTGCTGCATTCGCGCATCAACGGCGCCTATCGTCGCTGGCAGGAGTACATGCAGTCGACCGATACCTGGGGCGACGTGCATGCCGCCGTGCTGGGATATCGCCCGGCCGCCTATTTCTCGGCCGAGTTTGGACTGCACGAGTCGCTGCGGATTTACTCCGGCGGCCTGGGCATCCTCGCCGGCGACCATCTGAAAAGCGCATCGGACCTGGGAATTCCGCTGGTCGGCGTGGGACTGTTTTATCACGAGGGATACTTCTCGCAGTACATCGATCAGGACGGGTGGCAGAAGGAAGACTACACCTTCGCCGAGCCGTCGCATCTGCCCCTGCGCGAGGCGGTGGGCGCCGACGGAACGCCGGTCGTGATCACGGTCGACACGCGCCGCGGACGGATTCACGCGCGGGTCTGGCGGATCGACGTCGGCCGGGTGCCGCTGTACCTGCTCGATACGAACATCGCCGCCAACTCGGAGGAAGACCGCAAGCTCACGGCGCGGCTGTACGGCGGCGATCAGCGGACACGCATTCGCCAGGAGTTGATCCTGGGCGTTGGCGGCGTCCGGGCGCTCGCGGCGCTTGGCATCAATCCCCGCCTGATTCACATGAACGAGGGGCATTCCGCGTTCGCCCCGCTGGAGATCATCCGGCAGCGGATGAAGCACGACGGCATGTCGTTCGACGACTCGCTCCGCGAGACTTCGGCGGCGGGGGTGTTCACGACGCACACGCCGGTTCCGGCCGGGCACGACCGCTTCGACGGCGGGCTGATCGAGGAGCACCTGGGACCGCAGGCGGATGACCTGGGATTGAGCCTTGACACGTTCATGGGACTGGGGCGGGTCGATCCGCACAATCCGAGCGAGCCGTTCTGCATGACGGTGCTGGCGTTCAAGACCAGCCGCCGCGCGAACGCGGTGTCCAACCTGCACGGCGTCGTGAGCCGGCGGATGTGGCACAGCCTGTGGCCGTATCGCAGCGAGGAAGAAATCCCGATCGGTCACATCACCAACGGGGTGCACGTACCGACGTGGCTCGCGCCGCAGATTCGGCAGTTATACGACCGTGTGCTGCCGAACAACTGGTTCTTGCGAACCGGCGAACCAGACGTCTGGTCCGGCTTCGAGCACGTCACGGCCGGGGAGCTGTGGGAGACGCACCAGTCGCTGAAGTCCCGGCTGATCGTGTACTCCCGCAACCGGCTGGTGAAGGCGGCCCAGAAACGCGGCTCCACGGACGAGGAACTGCAGCAGCTGCAGAACGTGCTCGATCCGCGCGTGCTCCTGATCGGCTTTGCGCGGCGGTTTGCGCCGTACAAGCGGGCTGATCTCGTGCTCAGGGACCTGGAGCGATTCCGCCAGATCATTGAATCTTCCGAGCATCCGGTGCATTTCGTGTTTGCCGGCAAGGCGCATCCGGCCGACGATCACGGCAAGGCGATCATGCAGCGGATCATCCGGCTGACCAGCGAGCCGCCGTTCCGCGGCCGCATGGTGTTCCTGGACGATTACGACATCAACCTGGCGCGGCACCTGGTGCAGGGAGTCGACGTGTGGCTCAACAACCCGCGACGGCCGCTGGAAGCGTCCGGCACCAGCGGGCAGAAAGTCGTGCTCAACGGCGGACTCAACCTGTCGATTCTCGACGGCTGGTGGGCGGAAGCCTTCGACGGACATAACGGCTTCGGCATCGGCACCGGGCTGATCCATTCGAACCAGGACATCCAGGACAACCGCGACGCCGAAGCGCTGATGCAGGTGCTCAACAATGAAGTCATTCCGCTGTACTACGAGCGCGACAAGGACGACGTTCCTCAGGGCTGGATTCGCCGGATGAAGCGTGCGGTGCGGACGCTGGGGTGGCGGTTCAATGCGGACCGGATGGTGATGGACTACGTCCGCGAATGCTACATCCCGGCGGCCGGCAGCCTGTCCTGCGATATGACGATCATGCCGTAGACAGGAGCGGGCGCCACTGGCTTTGCCAGTGCCGACTTGAAGACGCCGGCAACTCCTGGTTCGCACTGGCGGAGCCAGTGGCACCCACGGCAGTCAGGGTGATTTCTGATTGCGGATTGGAATCGTGCGAACCGCGTCTGCTGACAAAACCTCAACTCTGCCGCCGAAGCTGGCGATCACGGTCGGCGATGTCGCCGGCGTCGGGCCGGAAGTGATTGTGCGGGCGCTTGCCGACGAGCCGACCCGCAGCCGCGTCACCCCCGTCGTTTTCGGCCCGATCGATGCGCTGGAGCGTGCGGCGCGGCTGGTCGGGTCGCCGCTGCGGTTTCGGCGAGTGTCGGATGCGTCGGTCGCGCCGGCTGACGCCGTGCCGTGCATCGATGCGACCGGGATTGATGCGGCATCCATTGCGCCGGGGACGGTCGATCCGCGCGCCGGCGAAATCGCCTACCGTTCGCTGCGGGCAGCGATCGACGCGGCGCTATCCGGCGAGGTTGACGGCATCGTCACGGCTCCATTGAACAAGCTCGCGCTGCATCAAGCCGGGCATGATGTGCCGGGACACACCGAGATTCTGGCCGAGGCGTGCGGCGTCCGTGATGTGGCGATGATGCTGTACCTGCCCGCCGGCCCGACGGTGAAATCACCGTACGGACTGGGGGTGGCGCATGTCACTCTGCACACGTCGATTGCCAGCGTCCCGGGACTGCTGACCGAGGGAGCGATCGCATCGACGACGCGGCTCGTCGACGGCTTCATGCGGCAGATGGGTTGCATCGCCCCGCGGATCGGCGTGTGTGCGCTCAATCCTCACGCCGGGGAAGGAGGGCTATTCGGCGATGAAGAACAGCGGATCATCGCTCCGGCCGTCCTCACGCTGCAGCAGGCGCAGGTCGATGCCCGCGGTCCGTATCCGGCCGACACGCTGATGTCGCGGGCGATCGCCGGAGAGTTCGACGGCGTGGCGGCGATGTACCACGACCAGGGGCACATCGCGATCAAGCTGATTGCGTTTCACAGCGCGGTGAACGTCACACTGGGGCTGCCGATCATCCGCACCAGCCCGACGCAAGGGACGGCGTTTGACATCGCGTGGCGCGGGATCGCGAATCCGAGCGGGATGATTTCGGCGATCAACGTGGCGGTTCAGCTGGTCGCTCATCGAAATCGCACATAGATCTCAGGGTGCCACTGGCTACGCCAGTGCGAGCTCAATTCGGAGTCCAACGTGGAGCACACTGGCGGAGCCAGTGGCACCCCAACCCAGGTTTGCAGACGGAATACTGGTCGCAGTCACTCAGTTGGGCGCGGGCGCCTCGACGTTGATGCGGGCGGTTTGTCGCGCAGCGGCGACCTGTTCGTTCCAGATTTCCCGCGTGCGCTGGTCCCAGACTTCTTCGCGGACGTCCTCAAGGCTGTAGTCGCCCGGTTTGCGATCGGTGACCTGCAGCAGGTGCACGCCGAATGGGGAACGGATGACCTCGCTGATGCCGTCCGGCGGCAGTGCGAAGGCGGCCGAAGACAGGACCGGAGGCAGCCGCCCGCGGAAGGCGAAGAAACCCAGGTCGCCCCCCTGCTTGGCGCTGGGGCTTGTCGAATACTGCCGCGCCGCATCCTCAAACGAGACGGACTTGTTGAGAATCGACTGACGTATCTCCTCCAGCCTGGTCGCGGCGGCTTCCCAGTCGGCGTCGGCGGCGGTGGCCGGGACGGAAAGCACGATCTGCCGGGCGCGAACCTGCGTGCCGTCGAACTCGGCGCGGTGGATTTCGAAGTAATCGCGCAGCTGTTGATCGGTCACGGTGCGGCGGACGTACGCCTTCCACCGGAGCGGCTGCGCGAGAGCCGCCTTCAGTGATTGTTCGGTGAGTCCGAGTTTGGCGATGACCTCGGCAAAAGAATCGGAATTGTCCTCGACGGCGCGCTTGAGCAGCTCGACTTGGGCAGTGAGCTCCGATTCGGGGACGGGCGCCTTGCGATCGTCGAGGAAGGCCGCGATCAGTCGGCGGTCGATGAGGTCTTTGAGCACGGCGTCGCGATGGGCGGCCTGCTCTTCGGGCGGAATCCGGCGGATGAGGCACTCGGCGTCGAGATCGGCCTGGGTGATCTTGTCGCCGTCCACGGTGGCGACGGTCACGGCCGGTGGGGGGGCCGCAGCGGCCAGTCCGGTCAGACCGATCAGCATGCCGAATGCCATTCCATAGCGTGTGAGCACGAGAGTCTCCTTCCTGTCGATAGACCAGTCGAGTTCGATCATAGGAAATACGATCGGGAATGTTGAACTGCAACGGATTGGGAGTGAACCGGTTACGGCCACCGGCTGTCCTGTCCCGGTCGATGTTGACTTCCCTGAATCCCGCCTCCGGAATCCCTGTTCTGATTGCATCCCAACCCGGCGGTCGATATACAATCGGACCGGGTCGCCACCGTAGCTCAGTCGGCAGAGCGGCGCTTTCGTAAAGCGCAGGTCGTCAGTTCAAATCTGACCGGTGGCTTTTCTGCTGCGCGGTCGCGAAACCGCAGACGGCGGTCGTTTCTCTCAAAACCGATCGGAGCCGCGGCCGCGCCCGACGCGGTACATGGTCGCGTGA
>JAEUIG010000797.1 GCA_016795125.1 Planctomycetaceae bacterium
CCGCGGTCGAACAGCACCTTGTGCCAGAACCGCGCATACAGCAGGTGCAGCACGGCGTGCTCTGCGCCGCCGATGTACAGGTCGACCGGCATCCAGTACTTCTCGACCGCCGGATCGATGAACCGCTGGTCGTTCTTCGGATCGCAGAACCGCAGGAAATACCAGCAGCTTCCGGCCCATTGCGGCATGCTGTTCGTCTCCCGCTTCAACCGCATGCCGTCGGCTGCAGTTTTGTAGAGCCAGGCGTTGGACGCTTCTTCCAGCGGCGGCTCGGGGCGGCCGTGCGGCTTGAAGTCGAAATCGTCCGGCAGTCGCACTGGCAGTTCACAGGCGGTGTCGGCGCGCATCAGTCCGGTCGGATTGCCGTTCGCGTCCAATTCGTGCCAGATGGGAAACGGTTCACCCCAGTAGTGCTGCCGCGAAAACAGCCAGTCGCGCAGCCGGTAATTCACTGCTTCGCGGCCCAGCCCCTGCCGGTTCAGTTCGGCCGTAATCTGCTGCTTGAAATCGGCCGTCGGCAGCCCGCTGAACGACCCCGAGTTGATCGCCGTTCCCTCGTCTCCGAATGCCGACGAAAACAGGTGGGGAAAGTCGGTGTGCAGTTCGCGCAGCGTGGCCGGCGGGTCGGGATCGTGATCCGCGACCACCTTCGCCAGTCTCACCAGCGGGGCCGACGGCCGTTCGTGCTCGGTCGTCGTTGCGCGTTCGATGGCCTCGAACGCCGCCGCTTTCGGATCCTTGTGCGCGTGGAAGACATGGTTCGCCATCAGCCATTCCATCGGCGGCGCCACGACGGTCTTCACCGGCAGCCCCATGGCGACGGCGAACTCGAAGTCGCGATCATCATGCGCTGGCACAGCCATGATGGCTCCGGTCCCGTAGCTGATCAGCACGTAGTCCGCGATCCAGATCGGCACCCGCTCGCCGTTGACCGGATTGATGGCATACGCGCCGGTAAAAACGCCGGTCTTTTCCTTTGCCAGGTCGGTCCGGTCGAGATCGCTCTTGAACGCGGCCTGCCGGCGATACGCCTCCACCGCTTCCCGCTGCTCGGACGTCGCGATCCGTTCGACAATCGGATGCTCCGGCGCAACGACCATGTATGTCGCACCAAACAGCGTGTCCGGCCGAGTGGTATAGACGCGAAGCACGTTCGTCTCCGGCTCAGCGGGAAAACCGGCTTTCTGTCGTGACGTTTTCCAATCGGCAAACTTCGATGGGCCGCGCGAGCTGCTCGCCGCTGGCTCGCCGCTAAACGAGTCGACAAAAAAGTCAACTTCCGCTCCTGTCGAACGCCCGATCCAGTTCCGCTGCAGTGCCCGAACCGACTCCGGCCACTCGACTTCATCCAGTTCGCTCAGTAACCGATCGGCATAGGCAGTGATCCGCAGCATCCACTGCCGCAGCGCCAGCCGGACGACCGGATGGCTGCCGCGCTCGCTCTTGCCGTCGATCACTTCCTCATTGGCCAGCACGGTTCCCAGTGCGGGGCACCAGTTGACCGGCGCTTCGGAGATGTACGCCAGCCGGTGCTTGTCCTGATAACGGCGCACGGCCACAGCGCCGGCCGCCTGCACATCGACCGGTATCGGCAACTCGGAAATGGGCCGACCTTTGCCGGTCCGCGACTTGCCGTCGGCGCCTGTCCACTGAAACGTCGCGTCATACCAGCTATCGAACAACTCCAGGAAGATCCACTGCGTCCATCGCAGATACGGCTCATCGGTCGTGGAAAGCTCGCGGCTCCAGTCGTAGCTGAAGCCGAGCATTTTGAGCTGCCGCCGAAATGTGTCGATGTTCTTGTAGGTGGTCGTGCGGGGATGCGTGCCGGTGCGGATGGCATGCTGCTCGGCCGGCAGACCGAACGCGTCCCAACCCATCGGATGCAGCACATGCTTGCCGCGCATCCGGCTGTACCGGCAGACGATGTCCGTCGCCGTATACCCTTCCGGATGCCCCACATGCAGCCCCGACCCGGACGGATACGGGAACATATCGAGGACGTACAGCTTGCCGCGCGAACTCGCCGGGGCAGTGTTCGGTGTCTGGAAAGTGGCGTTTTCTTCCCAGTACCGCTGCCATCTGGCTTCGATACGGCGAGGTTCGTAACGGGGCATCGCAGAATCCTGTCGGTCGCGCACGGACACGGAGAATTCGACATCCCCACCGCCCGGCGATCATGGAAACCCGAAGTGTATTGCCGTGAGGGAGCAATGCAATTGCGCGCAATTGCCTTTCAACGGCATCGTAGCGTGGGCTTCGTCCTGAACTTCACTAGCCCGCAGCGCCAGCGAGGGCGTGTCCGAAGCCTTCAATCACCACGGAGTCACGGAGACCACTGAGGAAAAGAAGGGTCATTACAGTATCTTCTCTGTGTCCTCCGTGACTCCGTGGTGAATTCGTCATCCGCTGAGTGACGCCCTCGCTCGCGCGTCGGGCTAGTGAGCGGGCTGACAAACATCGATCGTCAGACCACCACGGTCACCAGCCGCGTCGGTTCGCGTGAGATAAATGAGCCGCGATTGTCACGATTGGTTCACTGACCAATCACTTGCCCGCAGAATCCGGCGCCAGCGGCAGGCGGATGGTGAAGATCGTCCCGCTGCCCGGCGTGCTGGAGCAGGCGATCGTCCCGTTGTGGGCATCGATCAATCGCCGCGCGATATCGAGGCCCATGCCGTTGCCGGCCGCGCCCTTCGTGGTGAAGAAGGGCTCCCAGATTCGCTCCAGCACGTTCGCCGGGATTCCCACGCCGTTATCGGCGACTGTGATCGTCGCGAACCCGTCGTCGCGGTCGAGCGTGACGTTCACACTGCCGTCCGGTTTCCCCTCGACGGAGTGCACCGCGTTCTGAATCAGGTTGACCAGCACCTGGTGCAGTTTGAGCTTGTTCGCCAGGACGACGGGTTCGCCGCGGATGTCCGCCTTCACGATCCCGGGGCGGATTTCCGATTTGAACCGCAGGAACGACATCAGTTCCTCGATCGATTCGGCCAGCGGCAGCGGCTTGAGCTCGACGCCGACGGTTTCGAACCGCATGAAGTCCTTGACTTCGTTGATTAGCTCGGCCAGACGTTCGTACGTGGTGCGGGCGACGCGGGCGAACTGCTGCAGCTGCGCATCGTCGGCGTAGTCCTCTTCGATCAGCTCGATCAGCGGCAGCACATTGATCTGGTTCGCCATTTCGTGGGCGATGCGCGCCGTCGCCTGGCCGAGCAGGGCGCTCCGCTCCGAAACCAGCAGCCGTTCGGTCAGCACGGAGTTCTGCAGGAACAGGTCGTGCGCGTCGAGCGCGCGCTGCAGCACGGAGAGCAGCTCAAACCGCTGCCAGGGCTTGCGGACGAACTGGAAGATCTGCCCGTCGTTGATCGCATCGATGGCGGCGTCGGAATCGGTGAAGCCCGACAGAATGACGCGCTGCGTGTGCGGATACATGCGGCGGAGACGCACAAACATCTCGACGCCTGTCATCTCTGGCATCCGCTGGTCGGCAACGACGACCGGCACCGGATGCTGCTGCAGATAGGTCAGCGCTTCTTCCGCGCTCCTGCAGGTGATGACGTTGAACTGCTCGTCAAACGCCGCTTCGAAGACGATGAGATTGCTCGGTTCGTCGTCAACGTAGAGTATGTCGCGTTTCATCGCCCGCGCCTTCGGTTGCGGCGCTGCATCACCACGCCCGGGCATGCGCACTTCCGGTGGTCCGACCGGCGCAACACTCAAGCGCAGCTAAGCCAATACTGGCAGACGACTTCCTGAATACGACCGGCTTATGGCCCGTTCGCCGGTGCGAGATCACTGAATTCTAAGGGAACAAATGAAAGGTGCAATCAATCGTTGTCATGTTTTGCAATCGCAGGCGTCGACCGTGCCTGATATGCGCGTGATACCGTTAACGCAGCGACGCCGCAAGTGGGCGGGTCGAGGACGGACGATCGATCAGCCCGTTTGCATCCTCTGCCTTTACCGCGGAGTCCTTCCCGGCGATCGCCGGCAGCCGGACCACGAATTCCGTGCCGACCCCCTCCTCGCTGAAGCACTCGATCGTGCCCTCCAGACGGGTCACGATGCCATAACTGACGGACAACCCCAGTCCCGTCCCCTGACCGACCGGTTTCGTCGTGAAGAACGGATCGAAGATGCGCGGGAGAACGTCCGCCGGAATACCGGTCCCGGTATCGCGGATGGAGACCCGCACCACCGACTCCTCGCGCCTGGCCGCTGCCACGATCCTTCCGCCGTGCGGCATGGCCTGTACGGCGTTCGTCAGCAGGTTGATAAAGACCTGGTTAAGATGGCCCGCCGGCGCCAGGCACCAGCAGTTCTCGTCCAGTTCGCAATGAATCTTTGCCCGTTCGCGAAACTGGTTCTCCACGAGACCGGCGCAAAGTTCGAGCACCGCCGCGACGTCGGTCGGTTCGGTCGCTTCGGTCCCGGGATGGGAGAACGTCTTCATGTCACGCACGATCCGCGCCGTCCGGTCGGCCCCTTCCGAAACGACGCCCGTCAGCCGACGCAGCGACTTGAATGCCGCATCAACATCCAGGTGGTCCTCGCCCGGAGTCTCCAGGCCGTCGTCCAGAGCCGTCACCACGAGTTGCTGGAGACGGTCCAACCGGTCGCTGATCGCCGGAATGCCGTTGTACACGGCGTTG
>JAEUIG010000840.1 GCA_016795125.1 Planctomycetaceae bacterium
TCGGTGAGGGGATCGTTTCCACACCGGCCGACTTCGGGACCATCGGCGCCGCGCCAAGCCAACCGGAATTGCAGGACTGGCTCGCGTGCGAACTGGCCGACAGTGGCTGGAGCATCAAGCGCCTGCACCGGCTCATGTTGACTTCCAATGTGTACCGGCAACAGTCGCGAATCGATCTGGATTCGCACGCATCAGCGCTCGCGGCCGATCCCGACAACCGGCTGTTGTGGCGGCAGCGGATGCGACGACTGGAGGGAGAAGCCGTCCGCGATGCCGTCCTGCAGACGGCCGGCGAGCTCGATGACAGCCAGTTCGGCCCGCCCATACCGCTGGCGAGACGCCCGGACGGCGAGGTCAATATCGCCGATGGCAACAACGGGCGGCGGCGGTCCGTCTATCTGCAGGTGTTGCGGGCGAACCCGCTGACATTGCTGCAATCGTTCGACCAGCCGGTTATGGAGACGAACTGCACGCGGCGCACGCAGTCCACGGTGGCCACACAAGCGCTGACGCAACTGAACAGCGAGTTCATGAGGCAGGCGGCGGAGACGATGGCGACGAACCTCCAACCAATAGTAACGGAATCGCAGATTCCGAACGCCGTACTCGCCGCGTTCGGCCGCCCCGCGACAGATGCCGAACGACACGATCTGACGCAGTTCGCGACGTCGCAGGAGCAGGTCTACAGGGGACAGGGAGACGCGACGGAGGTCGCGCGCCGCCGGTCCCTCGTGGATCTGTGCCAGATCCTGCTGTCTGCGAACGAGTTTATCTACATCGACTGACGCGCATCCGACGTTGGCCACGGCAGGAACACTTTGGAATCCAACATTATGACCACTGCCGATTCGATCCTGCGGTCGGCTTGCTCCCGACGTGCCGCGATCAGCCGCCTCGGCGGAGGTTTCGGCGGGTTGGCACTGGCGACACTCCTGTCAGAAGCGCACGGCTCGATCCCCGCACCATCCGCCTCCGACGTTCGATTGCGATCGCCGCACCACGTGCCCAAGGCCCGCGCCGTCATCCAGCTCTTCATGCACGGCGGGCCGAGCCACGTCGACCTGCTCGACCCGAAACCGCTGCTCACAAAGTTCGACGGGACGCCTCCGCCCGCCGAAGTCGCCGACGACGAGAACCGCACGACGTATTTGCTGGGCAGCCCGTTCGAGTTTCGCAAGCACGGCGACTGCGGCGTCGAATATGCCGATACGCTGCCGTGCATTGCCCGGCATGCGGACGACATCGCGGTCGTCCGTTCGATGTACACGGAGCATCGGAACCACGAACAGGCGATCTGGATGGCGAATACGGGCCTGATCGTCGCCGGGCGGCCGAACATCGGCGCCTGGATCGCGTATGGCCTGGGGACGGAGAACCAGAACCTGCCGGCGTATGTGGCGCTGCCAGAACCGGCCGGACTACCGACCGACGGTGCACGGAACTGGTCGAGCGGCTGGCTGCCGCCGATCTTCCAGGGAACGGCGATTCGTTCCGAGGGGATGCCAGTTCTGCATCTCCAACCCTCGACGCCGCGTCCGCTGAGCATCGAACAGGCGCGGATGCAACTGCTGCAATCGCTCAACAACCGGCATCGCGACGAGCATCCGGGCGAACTCGAACTTGACGCCCGGATCGCCAGTTTCGAGCTGGCGGCACGAATGCAGCTCTCGGCAACCGATGCGCTCGATCTCTCGCAGGAGACGGATAACACGCACAAGCTGTACGGGCTTGACCAGTCGGCGACGCGCTCTTATGGCCGGCGGTGCCTGATGGCGCGGCGACTGATTGAACGCGGCGTGCGGTTCGTGCAGATCTTTATGCAGGGACAGCCGTGGGATACGCATAACAACAACACCGCCGGAACGCGCAGTTGCTGTGAGCAGACCGATCTGCCGATCGGCGGATTATTGACCGACCTCAAGCAGCGGGGCCTGCTCGAATCGACGCTCGTTCAATGGGGCGGGGAATTCGGAAGGACACCTGGCGCCGAACAGCGCGATACGAAAACTCGCGGGACGGAAGGGCGCGACCATCACCCGTACGGATTCAGCATCTGGCTCGCCGGCGGCGGCATTCGCGGCGGACAGGCGTATGGCGGTACGGACGACTTCGGCTACCGTGCGATTGTGAACCGCACTTCCACCGCCGACCTGCATGCGACGATCCTGCATCAGCTTGGACTGGACCACGAGGCGCTGACGTACGCGCACAACAGCCGGGACGAGCGGCTGACGGACGTCTATCCGGCCAAAGTCATTCAGGCACTGCTGAGCTGATGCGGCCAGTGAGCCTTGCTCAGACGTGGGTGCCAGTAACACTGCACTCGAGCACCGCCACGACTCGGCCGCCGTGAAAATTGCCGTCGGCGATTCTTTGCGCTCGACGGTTTGGAGGTGTCAACGGGCTGGTACGCATTCCTGGACCGGGTCAGTGGCCGCAGATTGTTGGTCGACATGTGAGCCGTTCCCGTTCGGTATTCGGCATGGCGGCAGGTCGGATGGAGCAGGGCGCACTTCATCGTCGTAAGCGGCGAACCGGGGTGTCGGACGTGCGACTCCGGCGCGCCAACTCAGAAGCCGCAGCTGGTGAGGCAAGTGCCGCGCGGGCACGACGGAGTCCGCCAATCGGAATACTCAGGTTGCGCAGCCGCCTCACGCCAGCAGCCGCAGCACGAGTTAACGTCCGGTCGCCAGGACCTGACCTGGCACTCCCATCAGGCAGTTCACGAATTTGCGGAATCCGCGGGTGAACAGAGACTGTTTCTACCCCGTGCTGGTCATGTCAGCGACCGGACGATGCAGGCAGCCACATAACGTGTCGATGTGTGTCCAGCGAGAGTGTACCGGAGGTCGCCGACGAACTAAGCTCAATTGACAGTTGAGATGGTTCGTCGCGCGGACATCCACTTCGCGGCCAACGGCCTTG
>JAEUIG010000001.1 GCA_016795125.1 Planctomycetaceae bacterium
ACCCTCGACGGTCA
The DNA here is from genome assembly GCA_016795125.1 of Planctomycetaceae bacterium. Classification (GTDB taxonomy): domain Bacteria; phylum Planctomycetota; class Planctomycetia; order Planctomycetales; family Planctomycetaceae; genus JAEUIG01. The sequence continues at coordinate 15 of JAEUIG010000001.1, forward strand.
GCCGCTCCCAAAGGCGCGCATTATGTTCAGCCCGGCCGACTCGCGCCCCTCCGGCGCGATGACGGACGACGCCGGGCATTACGAACTGATTTTCAACGAGCAGGTCAACGGCGCGGCCGTCGGCAAACACACCGTTCGGATCACGCTCGGCTCGGCCATGGAGCCGGAGAAGCTGCCGCAGAAGTACAACGTCAAGTCCGAACTGACGGCCGATGTGGTCGACGGAGAAAACCCTCCCATCAACTTCGACCTGAAATCCAAGTAGTCGGCCCCGAAACGGCGGCTCGACACGACGCAACATGTTCGATTGCAGACGCCTCCCCCGTGCATCGCATTCCGCGACGGGGCGAGGCGTTCCTGTTGGTATCGGCATATTGGCCCTGCTGGCCGGCCTGTCGGGATGTCCGCAGGCGCCGGCAATTCACCCGGGGCCGAACATCCTGCTGATCACCCTCGACACCACTCGGGCCGATCGAATCGGCGCCTACGGCTACGCCTCCGGTCGCACTCCCGCGCTCGATCGACTGGCCGGCGAAGGGGTCTTGTTCGAACATGCCTACGCGCCGGCGCCTTTGACGCTCCCCTCGCACACCAGCATGCTGACGGGGCTGTACCCGCCCGAACACGGACTGCGGACTAACGGCGCCGGCACCCTGCCAGACGAGCAGACCACCCTTGCCGAACTGCTCTCCGCCGCAGGCTACGACGCCGGTGCGTTCGTTGCGTCGTATGTGCTGGATCACCTGTTCGGTCTTAAGCAGGGCTTCGCCGTCTACGACGACGATCTCAAAGGCTCCGATCCGACGCAGGACTCGATTCACCGCTATCGCGACGGCAAGCTCGTCGTGGATGCCGTGGAGTCCTGGCTGGCAGCGCCGCGGACGAAGCCGTTCTTCTGCTGGGCGCACCTGTACGATCCCCATGCACCGTACGATGCGCATGCAGCCGATTTTGGAGAGGACTTTGCGCAGTCTCCGTACGACGGTGAGATCGCGTACACGGACCGGCTCGTCGGCCGGTTGACCGCCCTCGCCGCCCGGCATCCGCAGACCGTCATCGTCGTCGCCGGCGACCACGGCGAAGGACTCGGCGATCATTCCGAACTGCAGCATGGCTACACCGTTTACCACAGCACGTTGCACGTTCCGTTGATCGTTTACGGCGTCGCCGGCGCTGCGAAGGGTCGCCGCGTTGCCGAACCGGTGTCGCTCGTCGACCTGTTTGCCACGATTCTGGAAACGGCAAAGGTTCCCGCGCCGGAAACAACCAACAGTCGCAGCCTGCTCGATGCCGTCCGGGGGGAGCCGCTGGAAACTCGCGGCAGCTTCGCGATGACGGACGATCCGTTCCTGCAGAACGGCTGGTCGCCGCTGCGGGGCTGGACGACCGAAAAGTGGCAGTACATCCGGACCGCCAAGCCCGAGTTGTACGACCTGGCCGCCGATCCGGGACAGCTCACGAACCTGGCCGAAGCGCAGCCCGAACAGGTGCGGCAACTGGAGAACGAACTCGCAGATTTCGAAGCCGGACTGACGATTGGGGAGGCGGCCGCCGTACAGCTTTCGGCCGCGGAGCAGCGTGCGCTGGCGAGCCTCGGATACCTGGGAGGCGCGGGGCAGGCGCCAGCGGATGTCACCGGCCTGGCCGACGTCAAAGACATGCTGCCGTTCAATGTCCGGACGGAGACGGCCATGAACCTGATGGAACAGGGACGCATGGACGAGGCCGAGACGCTGCTCGACGAGATCGTGGCCGCATCTCCGCCGCAGCATTATGTCTCGCGGCTCTGCCTGGGCTCGATGCACGAGCATCGCGGCCGCCCCGAGCAGGCGGAGGCGATCTACCTGGCGATTCTGAAAGAGCGTCCCGACAACACCAGCGCGCTGTATCCGCTGGGAGGCCTGTATGCCGAGCAGGAAAAGTTCGAGGACGCCCACCGGATCTACGAGCAATGCCGCCTGCTGCAGCCCGATTCGGCCCAGCCGTACTACAACCTGGGACTGCTCTTCGGGCGAATTGGTGACTTGGCCAGCGCCCAGCAGTCGCTGGAGGCGGCCCTGCAGCGGGATGCAGCCTATGTCGGCGCGTGGGTCGCGCTGGGGAACGTGTACGCCCGACAGGGACGAGTTTCGAGTGCGATCGACGCCTACGAAACCGAGTTGTCCTTCAACCCTGTGTCGGTGGAAGGTCACGTCAACCTGGCAGTGCAACTCGCGGGGCTGAACCGGCTGGCGGAATCGCGCACGCATCTGGAGGAAGCAGCGCGGCTGGCGCCGGATCACCCCGAGGCGCTGCTCAACCTGGCGATCTGCTGCAACCTCCAGGGAGAACGGGAGCAGGCGGTTCAGCACCTCCAGCGCCTGCTGGAGAAGCATCCCGACCACGCCCGCGCGGCCGCAAAGCTTCGCCAACTGGAAAGCTCTGCGCCGTAGCCCTGCGGCGCGGCATTTCCCGAGGCAGTTGCCGAATTCTGTGGCAATTGGTTTGCAACTGCGGGTACCGCGCGTCAAAATCGGCGGGTCTATTTAGGGCGGCGCGGTTCCGTGTTGCTCGACGCGCAGCCATTTCCGTTTCTCCGTTCGGAGGTGTCATGATGCGAACGTCACGTCTTCGTGGGTTTACGTTAATTGAGCTACTGGTGGTGATCGCGATTATCGCGATCCTGATTGCGCTGCTCTTACCTGCTGTGCAGCAGGCGCGCGAAGCGGCCCGCCGCACCCAGTGCAAGAACAACCTGAAGCAGATCGGGTTGGCCATGCACAACTACCACGACGCCCACTCGATCTTCCCGGCGTCGTCGTACAACCTGGGCATTGGTGGACCGCCGGCCGTGCAGTACTGGCAGCCGCTGCCGCCGACGTACAAGAACACGAACGGCCTGGTCATGATTCTGCCTTACCTTGATCAGTCGCCGCTGTACAACATCTACGATCAGAACCAGGCCGGCAGTTACTCGTATGTCTACGGCGCCTACACTCCGGCGCAGCAGGCCGGCAATGCGAACAACAACGCCAAGGCCACGACGACCAAGCTGAGCGTCTTCCTGTGTCCGTCGGACCAGGGAGAAAACAAGTACCCGTACAGCAACCAGTACTATTCGATCAGCGACACGGTCACGGGTGGTTACAAGACCTCGTACGACTTCAGCGCCCACTACACGGACTACTACTACGGCCACTACTGCCCGGTAAACACCCCCCGCACGAGCCGGCCGATGTTCTGGGCCGACAGCGACACGAAGATGGCGTCGTGCCGCGACGGCACGAGCAACACCGTCATGTTCTGGGAGCAGTGCCTCGACAAGTACAACGGCGTCGCCGGCGCGTGGGGCTATCGCTGCCACGTCAACATCGGAATCGATGCCAGCTCCGTGTTCTACGGCGGCATCAACCGTTGGGACTACTACAACGGTGCCTACGGCTACGTTCCGGTTCCGGGCGTGCTGGGGCAATGGGCGAGTGCCGGCAGCCAGCACACTGGCGGCTGTCACTGCCTGCTGGCCGACGGCTCGGTCCACTTTGTCTCGCAGAACATCGATCAGCGCGTGCTCGACGGGCTGGTGTTCATGGCGGACGGCAAGGCGACGCAGAATCCGTTCTAGCGCCGAAGTCTGAGCGTATCCGCGAGCGTCGTCCGGCCGCGCCAAGCACCGGGCGACGCGCGTGTCGCTGATTGGTCTTAACTTATCCTCGCCAGGCCGCGCCTCACGCGCGCGGCCGACGTTACGGAGATACCTACATGCGATATGGGGTGTGCGTGCTGCTTGCCATGTTCCTCGCGGGATGTGGCGAAGACGACCCGCCGGCCGAAAAGCCGGATCAACTGCTGCCCGTGACCGGCACTGTGAAGATGGACGGCAAGCCGCTGCCGGGCGCCGTGGTCATCTTTCTCCTGCAGGGACAGGGAACATCGGCGTTTAACGTGATGGGTAGCACCGGCGCCGAGGGAACCTACACGTTGAAAACTCGCGCGGGTCAGGAGTTCCACGACGGAGCGCCCCCGGGCGAGTACAAGGTGTTCATCACCCGGATGGTCAAGCCGGATGGATCTGCGCTGCCTCCGGACCCGTCCACTCCGCCGGCGATGGTGGGCGCCAAGGAGTCGATCGCGTTCAAGTTTTCGAATCCGGGCCAGACGGTCCTCAAGGCCAGCGTCGCTCCCGGCAAAGACAAGTTTGATTTCGAGGTCGAACCGAACGCGATCACGGGCGGTCCCCCGCGGTTGTGATGCGTTGTCTTCAATGTTGACTCACCAAATCCACCTCGGCGGGCACGTGCCCGTCGAGGTGTTTGCTCTCCATGGCCAATAAACGTCGATCCGCGTGGTTGCTGGCGATTACGATCGCGCTTGCCGGCGTTGCCGCCTTTGCCTGGTTGTCACGCGGCGCGAACCGCCGCGTCGCGGATGTCGATCCGCTCCCGCCGGTCGCGCCCTCGATGTACAGGAACGTCGAGCCTCAGGCCAGGTTTGTCGGCGTGAGCGCCTGTCGCGAGTGCCACCCCGACCAGCACGACTCCTGGTCGCAGACGGCACACAGCCGTGCGCTCGCCGGAGTTGACTCACAGCGCGAGCCGGCGCCGGGGACGTTTCAGCACCCCCCTTCGGGACGCAACTACGAGGTCGTCGCCGAGGGAACGAAATTGCGCCATCGGGAAACGACGCGCTCCGCCGCCGGCGACGAACTGCCGCTGACGGATCTCCCGATGCAGTACGTGATCGGCTCCGGGCGGTTCTCGCGCAGCTACATTGCGTCGCGCGACGGATTCCTGGTGGAGTCGCCGATCACCTGGTATGCCGGGCCGGCGAAATGGGGCATCTCACCGGGATACGATGTTCATAACCCCGGATTTGAACGGCCGATCACCAGCGAGTGCATGAATTGCCACGTCGGTCGCGCCGATCCGGAGCGCGGCGCGGTGCAGCGATTCGCGGTGCACTCCCAGGCCATTGATTGCGAGCGCTGCCACGGCCCAGGCTCGCTGCACGTCGCGGCGCGCCGCGACGCCCCGGCCGGTTCCTTGAGTGCCGAGCCTGATCTCACGATTGCCAACCCCGCACGCATGACGCGCGCCGAGCGCGAAGATGTCTGTGCGCAATGCCATCTGCACAGCGCCGCCACCGTGGACCTGCGCGGGCGTCATCGCAGCGACTTCCGGCCCGGCCAGAACCTCGCGGACTTCTGCATCCACTACGCGCTGGAAACGCCGCAGCGCGACATGCGGGTCGTCGGACACATGGAGCAGATGCGGTTGAGCGCCTGTTACCGCGGGTCCGACGCGCTCACCTGCACGACCTGCCACGATCCGCATCGTCCGACGCCCGCCGGAGACGCCGGCGAGGCCGTCGCTTTCTTTCGCGGCAAGTGCCTGGAATGCCACAGCGAATCGGCCTGCGGCGTGCCGCGCGAAACCCGGCTGCAGGCACACGCGGACGACAACTGCATGGCGTGTCACATGCCCACGTCCAAAACCGACATTCCGCACTTTGCATTCACGCATCATCGAATCGGCATCCATGCACCGGAAGACGCCGTGACGCCCGATCGCAACAGCCTGCTGCTGCCGATGGAGGACGTCGCACATCTTCCGCAGATCGAGCGCGACCGGTGCGCCGGACTCGCCTATCTGCAGGCGGCCGGCACGCGCGAGTCGCCGGACGCCGTCGCGGCGTTCCAGCAGCGCGCGTTGACTCTGCTGCAGGCCGTTCGCGAACGCGGCCTCGTCGATCCGGAAGTGGACGCGGCACTCGCCCGACTGCAGTGGGGCGTCGATCAGGAACGCACCATCGAAATGGCCGAATCCGTGCTCGAACAGCCGCACGCCAGTCCGGAGGCGCACGTCACCGCGCTGTTCACGCTGGGAACCTCGCGGCTTGATCGCAAAGAGTACTCAGCAGCACTCCCGCTCCTGGAAGAGCTGGTCACCCTGCGACTGGCCTCCGAGGACTGGTACCTGCTCAGCAAATGTCGCCAGGAACTGGGCGACGCCGGCGGCGCATTGATGGCCGCCGAGCGCGCCGTGCAGGTTTCTCCGCAATACCCGCAACTGGCAAAGCACCTGGCGGAGATGCTGGCAGCGTCGGATCGCCCCGAGGAGGCCGCCGCCGCACGCCGCCGCGCCGAACAGCTCACCGGCAGCAGCCTGCGGCAGTCCCAGCCAGCGGGAAAATGATCGCTGGCGCGCCGTGTCCGGCCGTCGATTATCGAGGCAGGGCTTCGAGCGCGGCCCGAGCAGGCGAAAAGCGCGGGTCGATGCGCAGCGCCGCTTCGTACGCTTCGCGGGCATGTGCCGGCTGGCCTGCGACGCGATAGGCCTCCCCCAGAAAGAACTGGACTTCGAGGTTCGCTGCTTCGCGCTCCGCTGCCGGCTGCAGCACGGCGAGAGCGGCGTCTCCGTTTCCCTGCAGAATCCGTACTTTCGCGAGATCGAGCGTCGTTTCCAGGCCAGGTTGCAAAGCGATTGCCCGCTC
>JAEUIG010000036.1 GCA_016795125.1 Planctomycetaceae bacterium
GCGCAGCCCGGCAACATTGAAGGGTTCGTTCCCGGAACACTGTCGTTCGATTCGATTGCATGGAATCACCCCCGGGCGGCGGACATCCTGGTGGATGCCAACTGGACCGATGCACTCAACACAGAGGGATACCGCGGCTTCACCACCAGCACGGGTGTTGCCGGCCACGGCAGTACGAGTCCGTTCGACATCCACATCCGGCTGATCGCCGACGGTCCCGATATCGCCGACGGGATCGTCAGCCCGGTTCCGACCGGCAACATCGATCTCGCGCCGACCATCTGCTCGTTACTCGGCATCGAGCGCCCAACATCCATGCGCGGCCGCGTGCTGTCGGAACTGTTCCCCGACGGCCCGGTGCCGGAGAGCGTCACGGTGCAAGCCGAAACCCGCACTGTTTCAGCGGAGAACGGCTATCACCTGGAACTGAAGACGTCACAAGTCGGTCAGACGATCTACATCGACAGCACGCGGGTTACGCGGCACGCCGGTCAGTGAGTACGGTCGCCTTCGGCTCGCCGCTAAACACTACCCACTACCCACTACCCACTATCTACTCCAGATAATCATTAATCACGTTCTCCAGATACTCCTGCCGCCCGCTCTCGTTCGCGGCGGCCTCGCCCTTCTCGAGCATGTACTTCTCCAGTTCGGCGAACGTCGCCTTCCCGTCGTCGATCTTCTTGCCGATGCCGGAATCGAAGCTGCGGTACCGCTGCTGCACGAACTTGTCGAGGACGCCGTCGGCGCGAATCTTCGCCGCGATCTTCGTGCCGCGGGCGAAGGCGTCCATCCCGCCGATGTGGGCGTGGAACAGGTCGATCGGTTCGAAGCTCTCGCGGCGGACCTTGGCGTCAAAGTTCACGCCGCCGGGGGCCAGGCCCTTCTGCTTCAGGATCACGAGCATGATCTGCGTGGTGAGGTAGATGTCGGTCGGGAACTGGTCGGTGTCCCAGCCGAGGAGCAGGTCGCCCGTGTTGGCGTCGATCGAGCCGAGCGCGTTGTGAATGCGGGCGTACTCCAGTTCGTGCATCATCGTGTGACCAGCCAGCGTGGCGTGATTGGTCTCGATGTTCAGCTTGACGATCCCGTCGAGGCCGTGGCGGCCGATGAAGTTGAGGCAGGCGGCGGCGTCGAAATCATACTGATGCTTCGTCGGTTCCTTCGGCTTCGGCTCGAACAGGAACTGCCCCTTGAAGCCGATCGACTTCGCATGCTCATGCGCCTGATGCATGAAGTGCGCGAGGTGCGACAACTCGCGGTTGAGGTCGGTGTTGTAGAGATTCATGTATCCTTCGCGCCCGCCCCAGAAGACGTAGTTCACGCCGCCGAGTTCGTGCGTGACTTCAATCGCCTTCTTCACCTGCGCCGCCGCGAAGGCGTACACGTCCGCATTGCAGCTCGTCGCCGCGCCATGCATGAACCGCGGATGCGAAAACAGGTTGGCCGTTCCCCACAACAGCTCGATGCCCGTCTCCCCCTGCTTCTCCTTCAGCTTCTTGACGACCGCGTCCAGGATCTTGTTTGTCTCGCGCAGTGAATCCGCTTCGGGAGCGATGTCCCGGTCGTGGAAGCAGTAGAAGGGCGCGCCGAGCTTGCCGATGAACTCGAACGCCGCATCGACCCGCTTGATCGCGTTCTCGACGGAGTTCGAGCCGTCATCCCACGGCCGCTGCAGCGTGGCGCTGCCGAACGGGTCGCTCCCCGTCCCGCGGAACGTGTGCCAGTAGCACACCGAGAACCGCAGCAGGTCGCGGAGCTTCTGGCCTTCGACGACCTCGTCGGGGTTGTAGTGCTTGTACGCCAGCGGGTTCTTCGACTTCGGGCCTTCGTACGCGATCTTCGGAACGCCGGGAAAAAACTCGGACATGGTGTTTCTGAACCTATCTTATAACAGTACGACTCGACACAAAGACTCAAAGCCACGGAGTCGCACAGAGGAAATCGAAAGAATGCTTCTTCTTTGTGCGTCTTCGTGCCTCTGTGTCTTTGTGTCGAAGCTGCTTCACTCTTTAATGCCCGCCTGCGGGTAGCCGGGCCATTTGCCGTCCACGATCGGCTGCAGTTCCAGCTTGTCCGGGTCGATGACGACGTGCCGGACCAGCTGCCGCCGCCAGGTGTAGGTCGTATGCACGAGGCCGTCGGCCGTCTGGATGATGGCCGGGTACGAAAACTCTCCCTGGCCGACTTCGACGACGAGCGCCGCCTCCCAGTGCACGCCGTCCTTGGTCACGGCCAGGTTGATCATGTTGCGGCCGCGCGGGTTGCCGATCCGCCGCAGCGTGTGGTTGTAGATGAGCAGGTTCCGGCCGTCTTTCAGCGTGACGGCGTCGATGCCGGAGTTGGGATTCGGCAGTCCGGCGGGTTCCAGCTTCGACCAGGTACGTCCGTTGTCGGTGGAACGCGTGCTGACGACGACGCCGTCCATTTCGGTCCGGCTGAGCGCCTGCAGCGAACCGTCCCGATGCCGGAGGATGGTCGGCTGGATCGGCGTATACTCGTCTTTCGCATTGATCGGGCCGATCCGTTCCCAGGTCCGTCCCTGGTCGGGCGTGATTTCGAAGTGCACGCGCCAGCCGTCGTACTCAATGCTGCAGCCGCACAGGAGGTCGCCGTTCGCGAGCAGGACCGGCTTGTTCTTCACAGGTCCGTCGATCGTCTCCGGCAGCCGGCGCGGCCAGGACCACGTCGCGCCGTTGTCGGTCGATTCGGTCAACATTCCCCACCAGCCGGGCGGGTTCGGGCCGACCTTGTAGTACAGTTGCAGCGGACCGCCCGGATGCTGAAACAGCACCGGGTTCCAGCACGGGTAACGCAGCGACTTGTGCTGGATGCCGTTGGCGACTTCGACGGGCGCAGTCCATTTTCCGTCAACCTGCCGCGAGACCCACACGCCGACGTCGTTCTCCCCTTCGTCGGTGCCGCCGAAAAACGCCGTCACCAGCCCGCCGGGAGTCTCGGCAATCGTCGAGGCATGCACACCGGGAAACGGCGCTCCCTCGTGCGAATAGATAAACTCGCGCAGCACCACGCTGGCATGCTCTGGCTCATCGGCGACAGCCGGTAGGGCGAAGCAGACGACGGTGAACGCCCACAAGAAGTTCGATCGCATTCGCATGGCGCATCAG
>JAEUIG010000037.1 GCA_016795125.1 Planctomycetaceae bacterium
CGGTCGCGGCTAGTCAAGGTAGCGCCGTCAGGCAATCACGTCCCAGATCGGCTCGCCGCCGTGCGCAATCGAGTGCGGCCGGTTCGCCCGGTCGGGGACCATCGTGTGATGGTCGATGCCCAGCAGGTGATAGACCGTCGATACGAGATCGGCCGGCGACACCGGATGGCTGATCGGGTAACCCGCCTGGTTGTCCGTCTCGCCGTAGACCAGTCCTTCACGGACTCCTCCGCCAGCCAGCAGCGAGAATCCGCACTGCGGCCAGTGATCGCGTCCCGCCTTGCTGTTGACGCGCGGGCTGCGTCCCATTTCGCCCATCGCGATGACCAGCGTGGAATCGAACAACCCGCGATCAACGAGGTCCTGCAGGAACGCGGTGTACAACTGGTCGAACACCGGCAGGTTGTAGTTCTTCAGCATGCCGAAGTTGTTCTCGTGCATGTCGTACGTAAAGCCGTACGGAATGAAGTTCTCCGCATGCACGCTGATGTACGGCACGCCCGCTTCGACCAGCCGGCGCGCGATCAGCATGCTGGACCCGAACAGCGTCCGGCCGTAGCGGTCCCGCGTGGCGTCGGATTCCTGAGCGAGGTCGAACGCTTCCTGGACCCGGCTCTCACCGAGCATGGAGAACGCCTGCTGCTGGAAGAAGTCGAGCTGATCCAGCTGCGGTGACGGGTTGTTGATCTCAAACGGCTCGTCGATCCGCGAATAAAGGGCGCGACGCCGATCCATCCGCTCTCCGTTCATCCCGGCGAGTGCATTGCGCGCAGGCAGCGTTGGCGCACCCATCGCCCACACGGGATCGTACAGCGACTTCGGCGGCTCCTTCTCGAACGTCGGTTCGCATTCGGCGAACAGCGGATCGTATTGGCTGCCGAGAAACCCGCCGTACGGCCCCGGCCGCTGAATGCCCGGATACATCGATCGTTCGCCGAACCCCGGAAAGCATGGCAGGCAGACGGCGCCCGGCATGTCGGCCGGACCCAGCTTGAGGTACTGGCAGATGGCGCCGATGTCCGGCGGATCAGTCGGCTCCGGCCGGAGCTGCATCAGGTTGCCGGCCGAGTAGCCGGTCATGATGTTCAGCGGATTGTGCGCATTGTAGCCGTGCGTGACGGTGCGGATCAGCGTCGTGCGATGCATCCACTGCGCCACGCGCGGCAGGTGTTCGCAGACATGCAGACCTGGAAGAGACGTGGAGACCGGCGTGAACTCCCCCCGGACTTCAACCGGCGCCTCCGGCTTCATGTCGAACATGTCCATGTGCGATGGACCGCCGAGCATGTTGAACAGCACGACCGAACGCGCCCGGCCGGCAGGAGGGCGGGCATCGCTTCCAACCGCGCGGGATTGCAGCAACCGCGGCAGCGTGACGCCCGAGAACAGCGAGAGCGCGCCGAGCCGGACAACGTCACGTCTTGTCGCAGGCCGATGGTTCAACATCCTTCGCTCCTGTCGCTCAGCGGCGTCAGTGGGGCGCTGCTGGCACCCTCGCACCACGAATTAGAACCGATTGACGCATCGGATTCCAGACATGTGTCGCGAGACGACCAGGTGTGACAATCGACGGCGGGCGCCGACCCGTTCTCACCGGGTGGACGGCACTTGTCACGGCGTGGCGTCTCCTTGATTTCGCATCCCTGATGTCCCACAATCGCGCACATTCAGACGGCGCGGGGCCGCGATCCGGCGACTCGAGCCCGGTCCAACAGCAATTAACGGTTTGGGCGAACTGCCTTTATGTCGATTCAACGTGCTGAGCAACTCAAACGGGAACTGACCGACAAGTACGTCGTGGTGGCCGACGGCGTTCTGGAGCTCCGCCGCTTCATCGGCTTCACCGGCCAGGTGAAGACCGTCAACATGAATGGTCGGGCGCTCGTCCAGTTCGATGGGCCGGCCGACATTGGCTGGTACGACATCGACCCGACGTACCTCAAGCTGGTCAACGCCCCGCGCAAGCGCGTCGAAGCCGCGCACACCGCCGCCGATAAACCGGCCGCCGAAGCGAAGCCCGCAGCCGCCAAGCCCGCCGGTAAGAGTCCGCTCGAAATGGCACGCGCCCAGGGCGCCGCCAAGCCGGCCGCAGCTGCGGCTGCCGCGGCCGAACCTGGCAAAAAGCTCTCCCCGCTGGAACTCGCGCGCCAGCAGGGAGCTGTCAAGTCCGGCGGTGCATCGACGCCCGCGGCTGCTCCGGCCGCTGCAGCGCCGCCCGCCGAAGGCAAGAAGCTGTCGCCGCTGGAGCTCGCCCGTCAGCAGGGTGCTGCCAAGCCAGCAGGCGCCACGACGGCGCCTGCCGCCAAGCCGGCTCCGGCCGCCGAAGCGCCGAAACCTGCGCCTGCACCGGTCCCCAAGCCAGCAGCCCCGGCTCCCGCGGCCCCGAAAGCCGCCGCCGGCCCGTTGACGACAGAGCAAATCCTCGCCCTCTGTCGGCAACAAGGCGCCTTCAAAGGCTGAAAAAAACAGGCACCACGCCACCAGGCACGTCTCCGCCCATGATCCACGTTCTGGCCACGATTGAACTGCATCCTGGAACTCGCGACAGGTTTCTGGCCGAGTTTCACGGAGTGATGCCGGCGGTCCGCGCCGAAGTCGGCTGCATTGAGTACGGTCCGGCCATCGACGCCCCGACGGACATTCCGCAGCAGTTGCGGCTGGGGGACAACAACGTCATGGTGGTCGAGAAATGGGACAGTCTGGAAGCGCTCAAGGCACATCTTGTCGCGCCCCACATGCTCACGTATCGTGAACGCGTCAAGAGTTATGTGGCCCGTGTCGGTCTGCAGATTCTGCAGCCCGGCTGATTGCGTATTTCGTTCAGGCGCCGTCCACATCGCCGCATGGCCGACAGCATCCCCGCACTCGTGTTCGGCGCCTGCCTGGTGATCGGCGGCTCGTGCGCCCTTGTGTGGCATGTCCGCAGCTGGCGACGGCAGCAACAGGATGCCGCGACCACCGACGCCGAGCGAAATTACTACCGTCGCCAGTTCGCCAGGCGAGTTCAGGCCAGCGGAATCATCGTGCTGCTCGGCATTCTGCTGCCGATTGGCGATCTGCCCCTGTGGAAGGATTATCCCGGCTCCTGGGCGTGCTTCTGGATCGCCGTCCTCAGCCTGACGCTGTGGCTGCTGGTTCTGGGTTGCCGGGACCTGTTGTCCACGCGCGTTCACTCCCGCAACGCCCACGAAAGCCTGCGCCTCCTCCGAGAAAAGCAACGCGAATTGGAGCAGGAGGTCGCGCGCATCAAGGCCCGTTCCCACCACGGACGCCCGCCGGGCCTGTGAGAGCCACAGGCCGTCAGCGTTCACCTGTCAGCAATGAGCGTTGTCAATCCTGCGTGTTCTGATCGCTGAATGCTGATCGCTTGAACCCGGATTCCCATGCCCGACACATCGGACACTCCGTCTCCTGACGTTCGTCTGTACCTGCCGGACATCGACGGGTGGTCGGCACGCGTCCAGAAGAGCGGAGAGCGGCTGTACTGCTTCTACAAGCTGCCCGGACAGGATTACTTCCACCTGTTGATGGACGGCGAAATCTTCCTGCAGAAGGGAGAAGAAGTCGTCTGCCTGATGTGCGCGCTGCGGCGCGGCGTCGTGACGACCGATCGTCTGAACTGGCAGCATCGCGCGA
>JAEUIG010000038.1 GCA_016795125.1 Planctomycetaceae bacterium
CGGTCGCGGCTAGTCAAATGCACTTGCGGAGCGCAGGACGTGCCCGTTTTCATGATCTCGAGCAATCGGAAGGCGCTGTCCGTTGCCAAAAAGGACTCGGCGCTGGGGCGCGGCTGCCTGTTCATTTTCTTCGGGCTGTTCGCCGCAGCGGGCGGCCTCATGTTCTGGTGGATGGTGTTCCGTCCCCTCTCGGGCGTGGTGCTGGCGCAAGCCTGGACCGAGACTCCCTGCACGATCGCCAGCAGTGAAGTGCAGGTGCACAACGGCGACGGCAGCGACACCTATTCGATCGACATCCAGTACGACTACACGTTCGCCGATCAGACGTATCACGGCGACCGGTATCACTTCATGAACTCCGGCGCGTCGAGCGGACGGACCGGCAAGCAGGCGGTCATCGATCGCTATCCTCCCGGACTCGAGACGACGTGCTGGGTCGATCCGGGCGATCCGTCGCAGTCGGTCATCAACCGCGGGCTGACGCTCGACATGCTGTGGGGACTGTTTTGCCTGCCGTTCCTGGCGGTCGGCGTCGGCGGACTGCTGTTCGCCACGGGCCTCGTGAAGCGCCGTCCGATCCCGGCCGACGGCATCGGGGGCGGCCGCCGCGGCTTGTCGTTCGGCGCGTCAGCGGAGGACAGAGCTTCGGACGCCGACGACGAGGACGACTGGTCCGATGACATTGACGATGACCTGCAGCCCGACGGTCCGGTCGAGCTCAAGCCCAGTTCCAGCCCGCTCGGCAAGTTCATCGGCGTCACCTGCCTGGCGCTGTTCTGGAACGGGATCACCTCGTTCTTCGTCTACCAGGCCGTGAAGAGTCACATCGACGGCCGTCCCGAATGGTGTCTGACGTTTTTCATCGCGCCGTTCGTGCTCGTCGGCCTGCTGCTGGTCTGGGGCATCTTCCACTCGTTTCTGGCGCTGTTCATTCCGCGTCCGACGCTGCACCTGGACCGCGCCCGCATTCCGCTCGGCGGATCGGCGAAACTCGAGTGGCGGTTCAGTGGCAATGCGTCCATCATCCGGCAGCTCAAGATCACGCTCGTCGGGGAGGAGTCCGCCACGTACCGCCGCGGGACCGACACGGTGACCGACAAGCACAAGTTCTTTCAAGAAGTTGTCTACGAATCGCACGATCCGCTGGAGATTCCCGAGGGGAGCGTGGATGTCCGCATTCCCGAGGGAGTCATGCACTCATTTCATTCGGGCAACAACCGGATCTCGTGGGAGATTCATCTCGACGGCGAGATTCCGCTGCGGCCCGACGTGGATGCCGAATTCCCGATCACGATCACTCCTTATGAATACACTGAGCGTCGCGACGGCTGACGGGCGCACCGAATTCCATCCGGGCGAGCAGATCGAGGTCGAGCTGGCATGGGAGTTCGAGGAGGCGCCAGCGGCCATTGAACTGCGGCTCGTCTGGAACACGGCCGGCAAGGGGACGACCGATCTGCGCGTCGTGCAGACGGAGCGGTTCGACGAGCCGTCACCGCGCGATCGCTGCCGCAAGACGCTGACGCTCCCCGGCTCCCCCTACAGCTTTTCGGGCAAGCTGGTGTCGATCGTCTGGGCGCTGGAGCTGGTGGCGCTGCCGCAGGAGGACTCGGAGCGGCTGGAGATCGTCGTCGGCCCGAACGCCCGCGAGGTGCAGCACGCCGACATCGTTGAAGACCCCGTGTAACGGCGGGGCGTTCCCGGGAATAGCGGAACGCAGATGACGCAGATTCAAGAGATTTGCGCAGATGAAAGTGCCTCGTAGGGTGCGTCTTGATGCACCGCGCGGCTGCGGTGCGGCCAGCCGCACCCTACGCCTACTGCGTTCCATTATTCCGAGGGTTGCTATGCGCTCGCTCCTGCTGGTGATTGTCGCGATTGGCACGACGTCCGCGATTGCCGGCGATCCGGTCGCATTGGAGACGGCCATCTCGCGCGGTCTGGATTTCGTCGCGAAGGATTCGATTGCCTGGCGCACGGAACACAGCTGTGCGGCATGCCATCATGCGGCGCTCGCCGTGTGGGCGTTCCGGGATGCGAAGGCGCGGGGCATCGCCGTTGATGACACGCTGCTGCAGGAACTCAACCAGCAGATGAGCGACGCCGGCGACGGGCGGTTCAATGGCGAACGGCCGGCCGAAAAGCCGAAGGCCCTGAACGCCAAGGCCCTGTACTTCTCGCTGGCCCTCTCGCAGAACCCGGACCCGGCCGCTGCCGCCCACGACGGGACTAAACTCCTGTTGAGCACGGTCAAATCGGACCAGACCGAAGATGGATCATGGATGGCCTGGCACGAGCTGCGGCATCCGTTCTTCTTCAGTTCCGATGAGTGTGCGACGATCCTCGGCGTGCTCGCAGTGTTGACCGCCGCCGATGCCGGAGATGCCGAAGCCGCCGCTGCCCGGGACAAAGGGGTCGCCTGGCTCACGACGCACACCGCCGACAACCACGATCTGCAGACACTCGCGCTGCGGATCGCCCTGTGGAACAGGCTCGGCCGGCCGCACGAGGAGTCGCAGTCCTGGGTGGACCTGCTCCGCTCCCGCCAGAGCGCCGATGGCGGCTGGAGCCAGACCAGCGAGATGGCCAGCGACGCGTGGGCCACCGGACAGGCGCTGTACGCGCTCGGACTTTCCGGCGCGGGGCCGGATGATGAGTCTGTCTCTCGCGGCCAACAGTTCCTGATTTCGACGCAGCGCGACGACGGCGGCTGGCCGATGACGTCGCGACCCATGAAACCGGGCGGTCAAGGCTCCGGCAGCCTGATCCCCATCATCGGCGGCGGCTCGGCCTGGGGCGTGCTGGGACTGATCGCATCGTCCGAGCGGCCGGGTTAAGCCCGGCCGGACCGGCGGGGATTAACCCCGCCGCTCACAACCGACGCTTGCGGTTTGGAGTCGCTCCCGGCATTCTGCCTGTTCGACTCTTTCGAACGCCCACGGAGTGCCTCATGCTGCGCCGTCTGCTTGCCGTCAGTGTTGTGACTCTGCTTGTTCTGCCCGTTGTGGCCGCCGCCGATCCGGTTCCGCTGAAGGTCGTCGCCTTCGGCGATTCGACGACGGCGCGGGGTTACAACATCGAGCAAGTCTATGCCGATCGCCTCTCCGCGCTGCTGCAGCCGAAGGGTTATGCGGCGGAGGTCATCAATGCGGGGATCGGCGGCAGCCACACGGGACGGCTGAGCGACACGCCGGGCGGATCGAAGCGGCATGCGCTCGACCGGTTCCAGTCTGACGTACGGAATCCGAAGCCTGACGTCGTCGTCATCCAGTTCGGCTGGAACGACTCGTGGGTGGACGGCGAGAGTCCGGGCGGATCGTCACGCGTTCCGCTGCCGGCGTTCTCGAACCACCTCGCGTATTTCGTCCGCACGCTGCAGGCGGACGGCGCGCTGCCGGTCCTGATGACGCTCAACCCGCCGGATTCCAAGATGGACGCCTGGCGCGTTGCGCGAACCGCCGAGTACGCGCAGGCGACGCGCGACGTGGCTGCGACGTTCGGCGTTCCGCTGATCGATGTCTGGCAGAAGTTGACGGAAGCCGCGAAGGACGGCAGGATCGAGGACCTGCTCGTCGACGATGTCCATCCCAACGATCGCGCGCATGAACTCATCGCCGGCTGGATCACGGACGCCGTCACCGCCGGCCTGAAGGCCCGCAAACCTGCCGCCGCCGGTGATCCGCCGCGCGGGTACTCGATTCCGACGCTCGACCTGGCATCACAGATCGAGCGGCAGGTTGTTGTCGATCGCGAACCGGGGCAGTATCTCGGACATCCGACGACGGTCCTCCTCGAAGACGGCCGCACGATGCTGTGCGTCTATCCGAAGGGACATGGGAAAGGGGGGATCGTCTACAAGCGGAGTGCGGACGGCGGAATCACCTGGAGCGAACGTCTGCCGACGCCCGCCAGCTGGGAGACTTCGAAGGAAGTCCCCACGCTGCACCGCGTGATCGGCCCGGACGGGACGAAACGGGTGATCATGTTCAGCGGGCTGTATCCGATCCGCATGGCGGTCAGCAGCGACGACGGTGGAACGTGGTCCGAGCTGGAACCTGTGGGCGACTGGGGCGGCATCGTGGCGATGTCCAGCGTGATCGACCTCAAGACGGGTCCGGGACACTACATGGCGCTGTTTCACGACGATGGCCGGTTTCTCCGCGCGAACGGCAAGGATGAGAAGAAGTTCATTGTTTACAAGTCGGTCTCGACCGATGGCGGGCTGACGTGGGGCCAGCCCGTGGCGATTGCGCATTTGCCCGACGTGCATCTCTGTGAGCCGGGCGCGATCCGTTCTCCGGACGGCAAGCAGATCGCCGTCCTGCTGCGCGAGAACTCGCGCCAGCGGAACTCTTTCGTGATCTTCACCGACGACGAAGGCGCGACCTGGAGCGAACCCCGCGAGCTGCCGGGATCGCTGACCGGCGACCGCCACACCGGGCGCTATACGCTGGACGGCCGGCTGTTCATTTCGTTCCGCGATACAACGCACAGCAGCCCGACGCGCGGCGACTGGGTCGGCTGGCTCGGCACGTACGACGACATCGTTCGCGGCCGCGAAGGGCAGTATCGCATCCGCCTGATGAACAATCACAAGGGGCAGGACTGCGCGTATCCGCCGGTCGAAATCCTCCCGGACGGCACGGTCTTCACCGCGACCTATGGCCACTGGACGGCCGGGGAGCTGCCGTACATCGTCGGGGTGCGGTTCCAGCCGGCCGAGCTGGACATGCTGGCCCGCGAACAGATGGGCGCGGACGCGCTGTTCGTCGCCACTCCGGCGACACGGATCAGCGAGTTCACCCCCGGCATCGAAGGCCCGGCCGTGGACGCGGCCGGCAACGTGTACGCAGTGAACATCTACCGGCAGGGGACGATCGGCAAGCTGACGCCCGCCGGCGAATGCTCCCTCTTCGTGTCACTGCCGGATGACAGCGTCGGCAACGGCATCCGCTTCGGGCGCGACGGGCGGATGTTCATCGCCGACTACGTGAATCACAACATCTTCGTGTGCAATCCGGACGGCTCCGACCTCAAAGTCTTTGCCCACGGCGACGGCATGAACCAGCCGAACGACCTCGCCATCACCTCGACCGGCGTGCTGTATGCCAGCGATCCGGCATGGGGCGCGGGAACCGGCCAGCTCTGGCAGATCAACACCGACGGAACCGTCATTCTCGCCGCGCCGGACCTCGGCACAACGAACGGCATCGAAGTCAGCCCCGACGACAAGACGCTGTGGGTGACAGAGTCGAACGAGCGCCGCGTGTACGCATACAACATTCACGAGACCGGCAACTTGACCGACAAGCGGCTGGTGTACGAGTTTCCGGATTTCGGCATGGACGGCATGCGCTGCGACGTGGACGGCAACCTGTACCTGACGCGTCATCGCAAGGGGACGGTCGTCAAGCTGTCGCCGCAGGGGGAAATCCTCAACGAGGTCGACGTCCTCGGCACGCGTCCGAGCAACATCTGCTTCGGCGGACCGGACGGCTGCACGGCGTACGTGACGGAAGTCGACTACGGCCGGCTCGTGCAGTTCCGCGTCGACCGCCCGGGTCTGGAGTGGCAGCGGCTGCGGGATGCTCAATGACCTCTGGCGAACGAGCCACTGGGTTTATCCCGCCGGAATGGCGTCGAGTGCTTCAAAAGCGGAAAGCCGACAGCGGAAAGCGGGAGTTGGCGAAGAACTTCCGCTGTCGGCTTTCCGCTTTTCTATCTCACGGTCGCCGTCAGCACGCCGTCGTCCGCCTTAAGCTCGTGCATCCGCAGCAGCACCGGTTCGGCATCGGGGACTGGCAGTCGGAGTTCGCGTGGCAGCCGGATCGTGGGCATCGCGGACTTGGCTTGCGATTCCAGCAGGGCGGCCAGGGGATTCAGCGCCGCGTCGCCGTCGTTGGCGGGCGCGAGCTGGAGATCGAACGGCGTGAGCTGCGTCACTCCGTCGGACAGGATCTCGAGGCGGTAGCGCGCGGTGACCTGCAGGACCGGCAGGTCGAGCAGCGGAGGGAGCGACAGCGCGGCGCGCGCGCGGACCCAGATCATGCCCGGTGTGAATGCGACCCTGAGCGGCTCGTTGCCGTCGAACCGCAGCACGAGACTCTGGAGGGCGGCGGCCGCTTCGGGCGGAATTGCGCCGATCTCCAGCCCGTGCTGTTCCAGCGACTCCACGACGCCGAGGGCAGCAGCGGCCGGCTCGGCAAAGTCCGCCGCCTTGAAGGTCGCGCCCGCCAGTCCGAGCCGCGCGATGATGTTGTCGATGAACTCGGCACGCACCGCCACGCGTCCCACGACGCCGTCGGCAACGTTCTCCGCTGCGGCCCGTCTCGCGGTATGCTGCGTCGCATTGCTGCCCGTGACCGGGCGCTGGGCGCGTTGCGGGACGCTCAGCGCAGTTTCGGGCGCCGGCAGGTCGACCGCGTACCGTGCCCAGTCCGACGTGCTCTCCGCAGCGATCGCGAATTCGTCGAAGCCGCGCTGCTGCAATTGCGGGCCTACGGTCTCCAGCCAGCCGCGATTCAGCTTCGTCAGTTCGTCGTCGACGCGACGGTTGAATTCCGTCCCCACGCCTTCACGGATTTTTTGGGCAGCAATCTGCTCTCCCTGCGACCGCTGCGATTCGGCGGCCTGAAATCCGATCGAAGACGCCACGTCCCCAAGGATTGGCACTCCATTGACCGGCGTATCGACCCCGACCGTCTGATTGAACGGCACGACCTCCACCTGCGGCCGCTGCGTGCCGAACAACCGGCCGTCGTGTGTCACCCGTTTGCGCGCCGTGAACTGATGCTGTCCCAGAGTGCGGACGGCAGCCTGCGGCGTATAGCCGACCGTCTCCGCACGATTCCGGCCCTGCAGCACGAGTTCCAGGGAGACGCCGTTCTCCGACGGCAGCAGGTCGACCCCGATCGATGTGGTCGTCGTCTCAGTGCCGTGCACGTCGGCGCCGAGCACGAAATCCCGGACGGGTCCCTGCCGCTCGTCGGTGCGGCGGAGGATGCGATTCAGCAGGCCTTCGTGCAGCTCGACGACCAACCCTGCGTCGATCGCCGTCCCTGCGATCGGCCGCAGCGACGTGTGTGGCCTCGCGTCCGTCGAGGCGGCGGCCGATTCGCATGCGCACGGGCAATGGTCGATCGGTCGTTCGACGACGTAGTACTGCGCGCGCGCAGAGCGGCCTGCGACGAGCAGGGGCAACAGGCAGGCGGCGGCCGCGGCGATGCGGCCGGGATTATGGCGGTTGGGCGGAGTGCGGCCACGCCCTTCGCGTTGCTCAGGGCGTGCCACCCAGAAGTTCAGGAACTGCGGGAGGCAGGGCATCGCCGGTCGGGCGGAAGGAACGGACAGCGGGCCGACTTGCCAGGACGGCAAATCGGCTCTGCATTGTCACCGGACCGGAACGTAAAGGAAAGGGCGCGAGGTGGTTGCGAAACCGCAAGCGGAGACGGAGACGCCGTTTGCGGTTTCGAGTTTCCTCGCTTACTGCTTGCCTTCGGCGCGGCCCGACCACCAGGGGAGGCTGATGCCGCCATCCATGAGGACGGTGCTGCCCGTCATGTAGTCGCAGTCGCTGCTCATCATGAAGGCGACCAGCTTGCCGATTTCTTCGGGCTGGCCGAGGCGCCGCCAGGGAATCGACCCTGCGCCCTCATTGAGCTGCTCGTCGGTGAAGAACTTCCGTTCGCCCGGCGTGTCGATCCAGCCGGGATGCACGACGTTGACGCGAATCTTGTCCTTCGCCAGTTCGATCGCGGCCGTACGGGCCATGTGATCGATCGCCGCCTTGGCCATGTTGTAGGCCATCGACGTGGGGATGGCGATGACCGCATGCGGGGAGCTGATGACGGTGATGACGCCCCCCTGGCCCTGCTTGAGCATCTGCTGCGCCGCCGCCCGGACGCCGTAGAACGCCCCCCACATGGAGACGTCGATCGTCCGCCGGAAGCCCTCCATCTTGGCGTCGACCATCAATTCCCGGTCGCTGTAAACGGCGTTGGAGACGAACCCGTCGAGCTGGCCGAACTCCTTAACGGCCTGGGCAATCAGGCGTTCGATGGTCGGCTGATCGGCGACGTCCCCTTGCAGGAGGAGGGCCTTGCGGCCGAGCTTTTTGACTTCCTCGGCGACCTGCTGGGCGGTGCCGTCTTCGGAGCGGTAGTTGATGGCGACGTTCGCCCCGGCCTTGGCGCATTCAATGGCGCAGCCCCGGCCGATCCCTTTGGACGACCCCGAAATGAAGAAGTTTTTGCCTGTGAGATCCATGCGTCATTCCTGATTCGAAGCCCCCGGCCGCATACCGGGACAGCATCGCAGGATAGCAATGGAACGCGTGGGCAACAAACGCGGGGACGATTTGACACAAAGGCTCAAAGACGCACAAAGAAAAAGGAGTGAGGAAGTCTGAAACACCTTCTTTCTCTGTGTGTCTCCGTGCCTCTGTGGCTTTGTGTCAATCCTTTCCCCAATACCGCGGGAGGATGGCGATCACCTTCCGCAGGGCCGACAGCCGAGCGCCGAGGCCCCGGCCATGCATGAAGTCCAGCAGGCCGCGCATCCCCGCGTACAGCTTCGCGTCGTACGGGTGCCACCACAGGTTTCGCTTCAGGCCG
>JAEUIG010000059.1 GCA_016795125.1 Planctomycetaceae bacterium
GGGCCGAGGTTCAGGGAGGCCGCAGGAGACGTCGGGCCGTTTCCGCTCTTGCACGAGGGCTGCTGACCGAACGAGAAGTTCAGATCGCCGGCGGAGGCGGAGTTCATCAGGGAAGCAGTCAGAGCCAGGGTGGCGACAGCCGTGAGAGTGAAGCGAATCATTGTTCCGTTCCTTACTCAGTCGTTGTGTGGGTTGTTTTGAGTCGGTCGCGATTGCGAACAGCCGTTCTCAACACCCTTAGCTCGCAAACGACGCAGCGGACCCGCCAGCAGATTTCAGGATTTCCGGGAGTCCATGTTTTTGGGCGTTCCACCAACGAAAGCAGGGGGCCGAAGCCCCCTGTTGCGATCGTCGGTTGGACGTGTGCGATCAGTTGCGGGTCTTCCACTTCCGCGACGTTCCGTCCGCATACTTGACCTTGGTCTGGGTCGATGTGCCGTGACTGTCCTGGCGGTAGTTCACTCGGCCACTATCGCCATTGGGGGTCACCCACTTCTGCTTGAGCTTGACCACTGTACCGTCACTCGTCTGCCAGGTCGTTTGATCAACGACGATGCCGGCAATGACGACGTTCCGTTCGATTTTTTCGGTTTTCGAGCCGGCCGCGGCAGAACCGGTCATCGAGACGCACAGGATATAGACAGCGACGGCGGACAGCAGGCAACGAGTCATCGGAAACTCCTCAATCAGCAGTTGTTGCGGAAGGCTTCGAGTCGGTCGCATGTTGCGAACAGCCGCACTCGACACCCTTAGCTCGCAAACACCGCTTCCGACCCGCCAGTGAATTCCAGGAATGCCGGAAGTCTGTGTTCTTGGGTGTTCTACCAACGAAAACAGGGGGCCGAAGCCCCCTGTAGCCATCGTCGGATTGTCTATTGGCCGGTCCAGCCGCCCCGTTACGGCAGGTACAGCGGGAGCTGCGGGACCGTGTTCTGGGAGGAGCAGTCGGGGCCGTTGCAGGGAAGAGTTTCGACGGTCTGCTGGTCCGGTCCGATGAAAGTGTATTCGACCGGAGTGACCACCGGCGGGGTCGGCGGGCTGAACAGCCAGTCAAGGTTGAACGAGATTGTCGGCCGCGACACTTCACGAACCACCGGAGCCGGCTGGCGGACCTGGGGGGCGACGCGGTTCGTCACCACCGGCCGCCAGTTCGGGCCCACGTACCGGCCGACCGTCACGCCGCCCCGGGGACCGACCTTCACGAACTGGCGATCCGCCGCTTCCGAGTTCTGGCACGTTCCCAGGCAAAACCAAGTTGCCACCACTGCCGCGAGAGTCAAGGAGCGAGTCATTGTTGTGTTCCTGATGCCATTGATTTGCAGGTTGCGTCGATTCGGTCGCGGTTGCGAACATCCGTCTCAACACCCTTACCTCGCAAAGGACATCTCCGACCCGCCAGGGAATTTCAGGATTTCGCGAAAGCGCTGATTTTCGGGCGAACCACCAACGAAAACAGGGGGCCGAAGCCCCCTGTTGTGATTGCCTGACTTCGGTTTGCCGGAATCACCGGCGCGTCCGGCTATTCATCGGCATCCCGCTGGGCGTCGTGAAGGCCGCACGCGGCCGGATCGACGGGCGACCATAAACCGTCGGCTGCTGCGGCGTGCACCCCTGCGGGCCGCATGTCTGAGGAGCGGAGGTCGAGCAGCCCGGCGTGCGGGCCGTTCCGCAGGATGAAGTCGGGCAGGCCGGACGGGCCATCGGCAGGCCCGGAGTTCCACAGTTCCCTCCGTTGCATGACGACTGCTGGCCGAAGGAGAGCGACAGCGGTCCGAGGTTCAGCGAACCCAGGGGAGACGACTGGCAGTTTCCGTCCCGGCAGGAGTTCTGGGGGCCGAACGAGAACGACAGGCCGCCGGCGGAGGCGGAGTTCATCAGGAAACCATTCAGGGCCAGGGTGGCGACAGCAGCGAGTGTGAGACGAGTCATTGTCCAGTTCCTTAAGCAAGGCGTTGTGTTGTTGTCGGGGAGTTCACTGTTGTGACCATCCATCCCGATCACTCTTAGCTCGCAAACGCCGCCTCCGACCCGCCAGCGAATTCCGGGTTTTTCGGAGGTCAGCGTTTTTTTCGATCGACCAACGAAAACAGGGGGCCGAAGCCCCCTGTTGTGAGTGCCAGATTTCGCAGTCTAGCTGCGGGACTTGAACTTGAAGGACGAGCCGTCGGGACGCTTGACCTTGATCTGGTTCGACGTGTGGTGGCTGTTCTGATGGATCTTCTGTTCCAGGACAGCTCCGTTGGGAGCGACCATTCTCACGTCGATCTTGTTCGACGAGCCGTGACCACTCTGCCGGATTGTCCGCTCAACGGCGATCCCGCTGGGAGTGACGAAATTCTGCCGAGTTTTTGAGCCGGCATCGGCCGACCCGGTCATCGAAACGCACAGAGCACAGACAACAGCGGCGGAGAGCAGAAAGCGAGACATGGTAGACTCCTCGGTCAATCGGTTTTTGTTGGATACTTCGAGTCGTTCGCATGTTGCGAACAGCCGCACTCGACACCCTTAGCTCGCAAACGACTCCTGCGACCCGCCGGCGAATTTCAGGATTTCCGGAAACCGCCCGGTTTTGGACGGTCGACCAGCGAAGACAACGACGTATGACAATCATTCGAGAATGAGCGCTGATGGCCGAGCTGCCTGCTGGCCGCCAGAATGCGTTTCCAGGACATGATCGCGTTGTTTCCCCTGCTGCTCCTGTGCGGTTTTCTGGTCTTTTGCGCTGGGGTGATCCCTTCCGTATTTGAGAATCCATTCCGTTCTTCCTCCGGCCGTGCCCCACGGGCGACCTGGCTGCTCCTGCCCGTGCCGTTAGGCATTTGCGCGGGACTGCAATACTCCTCGTTGCTGATTCACCGAATCGGAGTTTTTCACCTCCTGATGATCCAGGCGGTTCCTCTCGGATTGGGGATGGCATCGGCAGTCCTCCTGTCAATGTACCTGGTACGGACAAGCTGGAGTCGCCTCTTGATCGCTGCCTTCGCAATAGCGATGGTTCCAATGAGCATGGCAATCGCCGTGACATTTCCCAATCCGTTTCCGTAGAGAAGCTGTTGCGGTTGGCCGTGTACCAGTATTGTCGCGCCGGTAGTTGTCGCCCCTGCCGCAACGTAGAATCGACTTCCGCTGTCCTCTGCTTTCTCGAGATCGAGGCTCCGGAACGTGTCGTTCGATCACCCGCGTTTTCCCCTGCGGCTGCCACGGCGCGTGGCCATCGCACCAGTGTTCGCGCTCAGCCTGCTCGCGGGCATGGGCGAACTCCCCGTCTCCGCGGCCGCTCCGCCGAACATCGTGTTCATCATGGCCGACGATCTCGGCTACGGAGACCTGGGCTGCTACGGGCAGCAGTTGATCGCCACGCCCCACATCGATCGCCTCGCCTCGGAAGGAACGCGTTTCACACAGGCCTATGCCGGCGGACCCGTGTGCGCCGCCTCGCGGGCCGTGCTGATGACCGGCCTGCACACCGGACATGCCCCGGCGCGTGACAACGTGCCCCACTATCCGACGTACCTGGAGGACGGGGATGTGACCGTGGCCGAAGTGCTCCGGCAGGCCGGGTACCGTTGCGGCGGCGTGGGGAAGTGGTCGCTGGGAGACGCAGAGACCGTCGGGCGCGCCACCAACCAGGGCTTCGACATGTGGCTGGGCTACCTCAACCAGGATCACGCTCACTACTACTTCACCGAGTATCTCGACGACAACGACGGACGGCTCGAACTCAGCGGCAATACGCAGTCACGGACGCACTACAGTCACGACCTCCTGACGCAGCGGGCGCTCGACTTCATTGGCGCAGCCGCCGCCGATGCGGTCCCGTTCTTCCTGTACGTCGCCTACACACTGCCGCATTTCGGAGCGCGCACGGAAGACCCGGACGGCCTCCCGGTCCCGTCGACCGCCCCCTACTCCGATCGTGACTGGCCCGAACGCTCCCGAAAGTACGCCGCGATGATCGACCGGCTGGACCGGGATGTCGGAAGACTTGTCGATCAGGTCGACAACCTCGGGCTCAAAGACCGCACGCTCGTGATCGTCACCAGCGACAATGGCGGCCACGAGTCGGTCGATCCCCGGTTCCGCACCAGCGGGCCGCTGCGTGGATTCAAGCGTGATCTCACGGAAGGTGGCATCCGCGTCCCCTTCATCGCGCGCTGGCCTGGCAGCATCCCGGCCGGTCGCGTCTGTGACGAAGTCATCGCGTTTCAGGACATGCTGCCCACATTTGCACAACTCGCCGGCGTGGAGCCGCCTGCGGGGATCGACGGCATTTCCGTCGTGGAGGCTTTGCGCGGCGAGCGACTCTCCACGCCCCACGACATGCTGTACTGGGACTACGGACATTGCCGGCGTCGTTACGATCAGGCTGTCCGCTGGGGGGACTGGAAAGCCATGCGCCTGGGAGCGGGCGCCGACGTTCAGCTGTTCAATCTTGCAGAGGATGTCGGCGAAGAACACGACGTCGCGACACAGCATCCGGACGTGGTGGAGAAGTTGACGCGGTTCATGGAGACGGCCGCGACGCCCAGTGACCGCTATCCCATTGGCCAGGTCTACGACGGCGAAGCGCTCTGGAAGCCGCAGCGGAACTGAGGGAGCGGCTCGGCGGGGGCTAAACTCTGCCGAGCGATGCTGTCCCTCAATCGTTCAGCGGGCCGGTCGCTGTCCCGCTG
>JAEUIG010000091.1 GCA_016795125.1 Planctomycetaceae bacterium
CGCTGCACGGCGCGGAAGGCTACGCCGACATCGGCCCGATCGCCGCGCTCGCGCGCCGCTGTCCCGTCGTCATGACCGTGCACGACCTGTGGCTGGTCACCGGGCACTGCGGTTATCCCCTCGAATGCGGTCGCTGGCAGACCGGCTGCGGCAACTGTCCCGACCTGCAACGGTTTCCCCCCATTCCGCACGACGCCACGCGCTGGAACTGGCGCCGCAAGCAATGGGCCTTCCGCTCGGCCGACGTCCATTTGATCGTCCCGTCGAGCTGGGTGGCCGAACAGTTGCAGCAGAGTCCGATCCTCCGCCACCTGCCGGCGACCGTCGTCTACAGCCCGATCGACACATCGTACTTTCACCCGACGGATCGCCGCGCTGCACGCGAGGCACTCGGACTTCCACAAGATCGCAAGATCGTGCTCCTCACGGCCCAGAGCCTGTCGAACGTCTACAAGGGCGTGCAGGAGGGAGTGCAGGCGCTGAACCGGATTAATGATGACCGGCTGTTCGTCGTGGCGATCGGACGCGATGCGGAAGCCGTGCTCAAGGAGTGCCGCGCGCCCGGCGTCGCCATCGCCTATCAGAGCGAACAGTCCGCGCTTGCCGACTACTACCGCGCGGCCGATGTGTTCCTGATGCCATCGCGCTGCGAGACGTTCGGCATGGTCGCGGCAGAAGCGCTGGCCTGCGGCACGCCGGTCGTCGCCTTCGCCGCCGGCGGGCTGACGGATGTCCTCGGCAACGACGCAGGCGGCCTGCTCGTCCCGCCGGGAGACGTGCCGGCGTTGGCCGCAGCCACCGAACGCCTCCTTTCCCAACCTGATTTGCACGAAAACCTCGGACGCATCGGCGCTGCGCGGGCCGCTCGCGAGTTCAGCCTCGCGCAGCACACCCGCCGCTGTCTCGACGTTTACTCCCGATTGATCGCCGCACGGGCGACATCCCAGAACTGATACAGAATGACTCGCAACTTGAACTCCCGACGGACCGGCATCGTCGTCACGACGATCTTCGAACCCGCCTTTCTGGCCGGCTACCTGCAGGACCTCCGCGCGTTCCAGCGCGACGCCGCCACCACGCTGTACATCATCGCCGACCGCAAGACCCCGCCGGCGGTGGCCCAGGCCGCCGAGCGCGCCCGCCGCGAAGGGTTCGACGTCCGCTGCCCATCGCTCGACGAACAGCAGGCCTGGCTCAAGTCGATCGACGCGCCCGAGGACTTCATCCCCTGGAACACCGACAATCGCCGCAACATCGGTTTCCTGATGGCCCTCGCCGACGGCGCCGAGGTCCTGATTTCCATCGACGATGACAACTTCTGCCGGCCCGAGACCGACTTCGTCGGCGCGCATCACGTCGTCGGAAATGCGTGCAGCGATCCGGTCGCCCGCAGTTCGGACGGCTGGTTCAATATCTGCGACCAGCTCGGCGGCTGGGGCAGGAATGAAGTGTTCGCACGCGGCTTCCCGTACTTCGCGCAGCGCAGCCCGCGAACGACGACGACCGCCGCGCCCGACCCGTCCCTCACCGTCGCCATGAACGCCGGGCTGTGGCTCGACGATCCCGACGTGGATGCCATTTACCGGCTCTGCCGGCGACCCAACGGAACGTCGTTCCGCGGCAACAGCGTCGTGCTCGGACCGGACACCTGGTCGCCGATCAACACGCAGAACACCGCCCTCACCCGGTCGGCCGCGCTCTGTTACTACTACGTGCGGATGGGCTTTCCGCTGCAGGGACTGCGGATCGACCGCTTCGGCGACATCCTCAGCGGGTACCTGACGCAGAAGGTCGTCAAGCACCTCGGGCAGGGCGTGCGGATCGGGACGCCGATCGTCGACCATCACCGCACGCAGCACAACCTGTTCAAGGACCTGTACCACGAACTGGCCGGGATCGTGCTCATCGAAGAATTCGTGCCGTGGCTCATCGCGGCGCGGCTGGAGGGACGCACGCCGCTCGACGCCTACCAGTCGCTCGCCGAACAGATGCTCGCCGCGGCCGACTCGTTCAAGGGCTTCATCTGGGACGACGGCGGACGGGATTTCCTGAAGGAAACGGCCGGACTGAT
>JAEUIG010000101.1 GCA_016795125.1 Planctomycetaceae bacterium
CCGGACTGGCAACCGGCCTGATCGCGGTGATCGGCGTGATTTCATTCATCGTGCTGATGCGCCGGCATCTCCAGACGCGGGAGGCCTCCGCGCGCGCCGTCGCCGAAAGCGCAGAACGCCTGCGGACGACCCTCGCCAGCATCGGCGACGCCGTCATCTCCACGGACGGCGACGGCTTTATCACCAACATGAACGCTGTCGCAGAATCCCTCACCGCATGGCCGCTCTCCGATGCGCGCGGGCGGCCGCTGACAGAAGTCTTCCATATCGTCAACGAGACGACGCGCGCGCCGGCGTCGAATCCCGCCACGCGGGCACTCAGGGACGGAGTCATCGTCGGGCTGGCCAATCACACCGTGCTGATCGCCCGCGACGGAACCGAGCGCGCCATCGACGACAGCGCCGCCCCCATCCGCTGCAAGGCCGGCGAAATCGTCGGCTGCGTCCTGGTGTTCCGCGACATCACCGAACGGCGGCAGCTCGAGAGAGACCTCGATGCACGCCTCGATGCGGCCCGCTTACTCGCCAATATCGTTTCATCCTCCGAAGACGCCATTATCAGCAAGTCGCTCGACGGCATCATCCAGTCGTGGAACGCCTCCGCCGAGCGGCTGTTCGGCTTTACGGCCGCCGAGGCCGTGGGCCAGCACATCTCGCTCGTGATTCCGCCGGATCGCCTGGATGAAGAAACGGAGATCATCGCGTCCCTCAAGGCCGGAAAGCGCGTTGAGCATTTTGACACCTGGCGTCAGCGACAGGACGGCTCGCAGATTCAGGTCTCGCTCACCATCTCGCCGGTCCTCAACGACGAGGGAGCAGTCGTCGGCGCCTCCAAGCTTGTCCGGGACGTCACGCGGCAGCGGCAGGCGGAATACGAACGCCAGCGGTTCGTGACGGTCATCGAAAACAGCGCCGACTTCATCGGCATGTGCGACCTGCAGGGGATTCCGTTCTACGTGAATCGCGCGGGGCTGCAGATGGTCGGCCTGGACGACATCGAGCAGGTCCGCCGAACACATCTGCGAGACTTCTTCTTTCCGGAGGACCAGGAGCAGATCATCAACACGTTCGTCCCGTCGGTGCTGCGCGACGGGCACGGCGAAATGGAGGTGCGGTTCCGCAGCTTCAGGACCGGTGAACCGCGCTGGATGGTCTACAAGGCGTTCGTCCTCACCGGCGACGAGAATCAGATCATCGGATTGGCCACGGTCAGCCAGGACGTCACCCGGCGCCGCGAGATGGAGGACAACCTGCGGGCACTCGCGTCCGACCTGTCGGAAGCCGACCGCCGCAAGGACGAATTCCTGGCCACGCTCGCGCACGAACTGCGCAACCCGCTGGCGCCGATCAGCAATGCGCTGCAGATCCTAAGGCTCTCCGACGACCCGCTCGGACGCGAGCAGGCCCGCCTGCTCATGGAACGCCAGCTCGAACAGATGATCCGACTCGTCGACGACCTGCTCGACGTCAGCCGGATCACTCGCGGCAAACTCGAACTGCGGATCGCGCCCGTCCCGCTGGCGACGGTCATCAACAGCGCCATCGAGACGAGCCAACCGCTCATTGATCGCATGGAGCACGAACTGTCGGTCTCGATGCCCGCCGACGATCTCCGCGTGAACGCCGATTTGACGCGGCTGGCGCAGGTCTTCGCCAACCTGCTGAACAACAGCGCCAAGTACATGGATCGCGGCGGCCGCATCTGGTTGACCGTCGAAGAGCAGGGCGACAGCGTCGTCGTCACGGTGCGGGACGAAGGCATTGGCATCGCGCCCGACCAGTTGCAGGACATCTTCGAGATGTTCTCGCAGGCCGACCATTCTCTGGAGCGCGCGCAAGGGGGACTTGGGATCGGCCTGACGCTCGTCAAGCGTCTCGTCGAAATGCATGGCGGGGAAATCGCCGCCCACAGCGACGGATTGGGGAAGGGGGCGACGTTCACGATCCGCCTGCCACTGCTGGCGGAATCTGCCGCAATCGAGGTCCCCGCAGCAGACGTCGAGGACGCGCCGTCGCGAATCGGCCGGAAAGTTCTGATCGTCGACGACAATCGCGACAGTGCCAACACCATGGCCATGCTGCTGAACATCCTCGGAAACGAAACCCGCACCGCCTACGACGGTCAGCAGGGAGTCGATACGGCCGCCGAATTCCGCCCGGACGTCATGCTCCTGGACATCGGCCTTCCGAAGCTCAACGGCTACGAAGCCTGCCGGCGGATTCGCGAGCAATCCTGGGGCGCCGACATCGTGCTCATCGCCGTGACCGGCTGGGGGCAGGATGAAGACCGCCGCCGCTCGCAGGCCGCCGGATTCGACCACCACCTCGTCAAGCCCCTCGACCCCCAGCAACTCTCGAAGCTGCTCTCGCAACTTTCGCGCTAGTGCAGCGTCACAGCAAAGAGTTCGGAATGGGTGCCACTGGCTTCGCCAGTGCAATTCACACAGGGCACCGAACTTGCGTCGCACTGGCAGAGCCAGTGGCACCCTGATGCTGAGTCGTGACGCTGCACCAGAGCGCTCTCGCGACGCTGAAGCACCGACGAATTCGCGGCGCGACGTGCCGGCGGGAGCGCCACAACCGCCTGCCGGCGCGAGATCGCGGTCTGACTTTCCGGTTATGAAGCGAACGCCCGCACGGTCTCACCCCTGTGACATCCAACACGTCAATGCAGGGACACGACCATGGGGGCCGACGAACTTCAGTCCGAATATGACAGGCTGCTCGCTGAGGGGACCCGGCTGGCCGGAAGCCTTCGCGATGTCGCGCAGCGTGCCACGGTGTATCACCATCTGTTTGCCGCCTCAGGGCGCAACCACGCGTTTCCACTGATCGCCGCCCATGGCGCGCTGTGGTCGTCGGGCTGGTTTCGGTTCGGGGCCAGGCTCGGGAGTCTGCTGTCGTGGCAATTCGGGCTGAATGCGGAGCGGCGTACGGCCGCACTCTCTCAACTGTCCGAATTTGCAGACAGGTTCCGCGACGTGAATCGCCGGGTGTGCGCTGATACGTACGCAGGCTTTCACTTCACCGCCCGCTACGGCCGCCATTCCGAGGCCGCAACCATTGTGCGGCCCGAAACACTGGAAGCGCTCAATCAGATGCATGCGGCAGTCCGATCCGGACGGCCGCTCAGCGACGCGCAGCGGAGGAACATCTTCTGCGTGCACTTTATTAACGAACAGGCGACCGTCGTTGGTCCGGCGCTGGAAGCGGCCTGCGCGGCGTTCGACTGGCCGCTGCTCAAGGCGATTGCGCTGCGGCCCGTGATCCGGTTCTCGTATTTTGCGGTACACGAACGGCTCTGGTTCCGCGATTTTTCGGACCGCGAGGAACGGATTGCCAGGGGCGTGGCGGCGTTCGATCATGCGGCGCGGGTCGGCTGGGATCGCGTCGAATCGGCGCTCGACGAGTATCACGTCCTGCCGGCGGCCTTCTTCGCGGCACCCGCGGAGTACTTCGCCAGCCTCCGCGGCGCGATCCTGGAAGCCGCCTGATTCGGCGGGCTGACAAGTCGAGCGTCACCCACAACCTACCCACCATCGAACCGGTCCCTACAATACGGAGCTGACCACGACTGACACCCCGAACGGAATCGCACTGATGCCGCGTGCTGCTCGCAAGGACTCGCTCCCGGACCAGAACACTTCGCCGGAGGCGACCAACCGCTTCGCCCTCCCGTTTCAGAACGAGCCGCACACCGACTTTTCCCGCAAGGAGAACCGCGAAGCGTTCCAGACGGCGCTGGACGACGTCGCCTCGCAGCTCGGCAGCGAATTCCCGGTGGTCATCGAGGGCAAGTCCACGGAGTCACTCAATAAGATCGTTTCCGTCAATACGTCGCATCGCAAGCAGACCGTCGGCACCGTGGCCTCGGCGATGACGGAACACGCCGAGCAGGCCATCGCCGCCGCCCGCCGCAGCTTCGACGCCTGGCGCCTGACGCCCGCCGAGCAGCGGGCCGAGTACCTCGAAGTCATGGCGGCCGAGATGCGCAACCGCCGGTTCGAACTGGCGGCGTGGGAAGTGTACGAGTGCGGCAAGCCGTGGGCCGATGCGGACGGCGACGTCGCCGAAGCCATCGACTTTCTCGTCTATTACGCCCAGCAGATGCGGGACCTCGCCGTCCCGGTGCAGGCCGACTATCCCGGCGAAGAAAACTCGCACGTCTACCGGTCCCGCGGCGTGTGCGTCGTGATCGCCCCGTGGAACTTTCCGCTGGCGATTCTCACCGGCATGACGGCGGCAGCGCTCGTCAGCGGCAATACCGTCATCATGAAGCCGGCCGAACAGTCGTCGGTCGTGGCGGCGCAGCTGATGTCGATCGCCCGCGATGCCGGCCTGCCGCGCGGCGTGCTCAACTATCTCCCTGGCATCGGCGAAGAGATCGGCCCGGTCCTCGTCGGCAGTCCCGATGTCGACATCATCGCCTTCACCGGCTCGCGGAACGTGGGCCTCGCGATCAACAAGC
Source organism: Planctomycetaceae bacterium (assembly GCA_016795125.1). Classification (GTDB taxonomy): domain Bacteria; phylum Planctomycetota; class Planctomycetia; order Planctomycetales; family Planctomycetaceae; genus JAEUIG01. The sequence continues at coordinate 4,469 of JAEUIG010000101.1, forward strand.
TGGCGGCCGATACCGATCCGCGCCAGTCCGGCGTGAAGCGGGTCATCGCCGAGATGGGCGGCAAAAACGCGATCATCGTCGACGAAGACGCCGATCTCGACGAGGCCGTCCAAGGCGTTCTGCAGAGCGCCTTCGGCTACAGCGGACAGAAATGCTCCGCCTGCTCGCGCGTGATTGTCCACGCCGCCTGCTACGAAGCGTTCCTGACGCGGCTGCAGCGCGCGACGGAGAGCCTGAAGGTCGGCCCGGCCGAGGAACCGGGAACGTCGGTCGGTCCTGTCATCGACAAGGAGGCGGCAGAGCGCATTAAAGATTACATCGAGATCGGCAAGGCCGAGTGCCGCACCGTCCTGGCGACCGACGTGGGGAAGCTGGCCAACGAAGGCTTTTACGTCGGCCCGCACATCTTCGCCGACGTCGATACCCAGTCTCGGATCGCACAGCAGGAGATTTTCGGCCCGGTCGTCGCCGTGATGAAGGCGGACAATATCGATCGCGCATTCGCGATTCTCAACAACACCGAATACGCGCTGACGGGCGGGTTTTACAGCCGCAGCCCGAAGAATCTGCAGCGCGCCCGCCGCGAGCTGCAGGTCGGCAACCTGTATCTCAACCGCCCCATCACCGGGGCCCTGGTGCACCGCCATCCGTTCGGCGGCTACCGCTATTCCGGCATCGGCTCGAAGGCCGGCGGCCGCGACTACCTGCTGCAGTTCCTGATCCCGGTCACGGTCAGCGAAAACACCCTGCGAAGAGGCTTCGCCCCGCCGCCGAGCGACGAGCCCGAAGAATAAGGCAGAGAAGAATGGAACGCGGATGACGCGGATTTACGAGATTCGCGCAGATTGAGGCGCGTCGGGAGGGCGAGGCTCCCGCCGAGCCGATCGTGTGCTCAAGCGTCCAACGAAAACTCGGTGCACGAACGGAGAAGTGCAGCCGCACGATTCAATCCACGTCAAGGCACCACGGGGCTTATCCCCGTGGCCCGAGCGGTGTTGAGATTCGCCAGCACCCAATTCCGTTCGCACGCGAATCCTTCGTCCGATGCGATTGGGCACGAGCGGCTCGGCGGGAGCCTCGCCCTCCCTATCGCAGCGATCTGCGTCCCTGCCTTCTCACGTCGCGAAGCGCGGACACAGTGCTTCCAGCGCTGCGCAGAGGCGGTCGATGTCTGCCGGCGTGTTGTACAAATGGCACGACACGCGCAGGCACAGCCGGTCCTGCCATTCGCAGACCGGCGTCTCGATCCGGTGCTGCTCCCACAGCGCCCGCTGCAGCGGGTGCGGCTCGCCCGGCCAGGCCGACGACCGCGCGACGTGCGGCAGCGGGATCGTCACCATCGACCCGTACCAGGCCGGGTCGTCGGGCGTGAACGGTTCGCTGCGCGCGATTGCGGCACAGCGGTTGCGCGCCTCCCGGGCCAGCATGTGCGTCCGGCGGCGGAACTCCTGCACGCCGACCGACTCGATGAACCGCACCGCGTCGGCGACGGCCAGGTACGAACTCGGATCGTCCGTGCCGACCCACACGAACTCGTCCTTCCATGACGACGGCCGGCCCGAAAAACTCTGCCCCCAGCTCATCACGGCCGGCCGCATCTTCGATTTGTGCCGCCCGCGCACATACAGAAACCCGCTGCCGATCGGCCCGCACAGCCATTTGTGACAGCTTGCCGCATAGTAGTCGCAGCCCAGTTCCCGCAGATTCAGCGGAGCCTGCACCAGTCCGTGCGGACCGTCGATGCAGGTGAGAATTCCCCGCTCGTTCGCCCGTCGACAGATGTCCGCGATGGGCAGCACGACCGCCGTGTACGACGCGATATGACTGACGACGATGACCTTCGTCCGCTCATTGACGCGCGCGAACACCGCATCGACGACGTCCGCCGGGTTCAACAATGGCAGCGGCAGTTTCGCGAGCGTCGTCCTCGCGCCGACTTTGCTGCACACGTTCCCCCAGATCCGGGCCACCGCGCCATATTCGTGATCGGTCAGCAGGACTTCATCACCGGCCGCCAGTTCCACGCTGCGGGCGACGATGTTGATCCCCGTCGTGGCGTTCGGCACGAACACCAGGTCGTCGTCGCCGCAGCCGACAAACTTCGCCAGGACCGCGGCCGCTTCATCGAGCAGCGGTTCGAGCCGCCGTGCGAGAAAGTCCATCGGCTGACGTTCGAGTTCGGCAAACCACCTCTGCCTCGCCGCAATGACGACATCCGGCGCTGGTCCGAACGACCCGTGATTGAGATACGTCACGCCGTCGGCCAGCGACCACGCGGAGCGATGCTGATTCCAGTTGAGGGGATGCAAAGCCGGTTCGGCCATTTCGGTCTGCCAAGGTACTCGACTGCATACTGATTATCGTCAGTGTAGCCCGAAGGGCTGCCATCCATTAGCCGGTGGTTGAGCGCAGCGATACCGCCGGCGCCGACCCCGTCGTCATCCGCATCCTGAAGGGATGCCAGCCGCACCAGCGGTTGCTGTCATCCCTCCGGGATGATGCCGTCGAAAAGCTGTCAACCGGTGGCATCGCTGCGCTCGGCCACATAGGCATCAA
>JAEUIG010000529.1 GCA_016795125.1 Planctomycetaceae bacterium
CTGACCACTCTCAATCCGGCCGCGCCTGCAATGCCCAGCACGAAAGTCGAGGGTTCGGGCACGGGCGACGTGGACACGCGCGTGACGTCCAGTGTGAAATTGTCGAGATAAGACGGCAGGAGCGCGTTCGAGATCATGCCGATGGTGTGAATGTTGGAGATGGAGATCGGCGTCGGCGAGAATGGGCCAAGGATCAACTGGTTGGTCGGAGCCAGTTCGAGGGCGACCGCCGCCCAGACATTGGGAGCCGTTTCGTAGAGGCGCACGCCAAACGTAGTTCCGTTGGTCCCATCAGCCACACTGGTCTCGTTGGCGTTCACTGAACCGTGGAGCATGAGGTTCACCGACGCCAGGCCGGTACGGGGTGCAATCGCGATGGCGTGACCCTCGTCCACCGGAACGTTGCCATCCCAGGACGGCGCCGCATCAAAGAAGCCGAAAAACATGGCGGCCCTGGGGTCGGTCGAAGGCCCGCGATGCATCGTGGCGGACAGCGTGTAAATGTTTCCGCTGGTGATGGCTACCGGCAGGGGCACGTAAGCTGCCGATGTGAAATCATCAAACAACCCGAACGACGCGCCCGCCTTCGTTCCATCGGTGAAAAATCCGGGTGTCGCCGACCAGTTAGTACCTGCCGTAAACGACGCAGTGCTCCCGTTCAGCGCACCGGTGCGATTAAAGTTGTCCTGAAACACGATGCCGGCCTGAGCCGTCGTCGCACAAATGGAAAACAATGCGACAACCCCGAAGATCATTTTGAGAAGATGACTAAGCGACAATTCTTGTCGGAAGCTCATTAGTCTATCCTTTATGCGCCAAGGCCGAGGTTTTCTACATGAGCTAAGCCAGGTACGGATCGGGGCTCAGCTTGGCGGTGATCGTACAGCCTCGCCCCCTCTAATGTCGAACGCTTAATTACCTTTTTCGTAGTTCGTTCAATTTTACCGAGGGCTTTACTCCCAGTACGCCGGAATTCCCGGCTTCGTATCCTGCAGGATTTCGCGGATCGCCTGCCGGTCATTCTCTGACAGGTGAGCGAACTTCTCCGCAGTGTCCTCGCCGGCAAGGACGCTCCACAGCCGCTGCCAGACGTAGTCCCGCATCTCGGACGGGAGTGCGTCGAATGATTTCGAATAGATGAGATAGCTGCACGGGTAGCGGAACGTCCGGGTATTGAGGTCGAATTCGCGCAGCGAGCGGCCGCGCGCGTCGTGCGGCCCCTGCTGGACGAACACTTCTGCGAATCCGGACGTTCCCCGGAGCGGGGTGCTCAACGGCGCCTCGTTCACCAGCAGCAGGGCGTCGACCAGATCGTCTCCCGCACTGGCGATGCGACTCGTGGCAACTTCGGACAGGCGCCCGTCTGGTCGGTCGCTGGCCTGACCGATTGTTGCCTCGTCGTCGAGCGCCTGCCGCGTTTCAAAGCTGGCCTGGGTCAATCGATTGTGGACGAAGGTCTGGTGATCCAGCACCATCAGCGCCACGACATCGCTGTAGGTCGTCAGGTAATGCTCGGGGAGAACCAGCTCACCCGGTTCGGTGACCTGGCGATCGCCGGCATCGTCCGCCGCGGCAGTCGCCTGACCCTCGCTGAGGATCAGGTTGCCCATGTGCGATTGCGCGTCGTGAGTGCCGGTGACGTACCAGCCGCCCCAGCGGTCCTTGATGGGAGTCGTGTGATTGACGACGTAGCTGGCCCTGTCCAGCAAGGGGAGTCCGCTGTCATCAACGTACAGCGACCGAACCAGGTGTCCCGGAACATTGCCGGTGCGCGACGTGCTGTGGCAGGTGAGGCAGTTGTCGTTGTGGCGCACAAGTGCCGGCGACGAGGACTCGCGCTGACCCAGCGTGTAGAAGACGGCGCCCAGCTGCGGATCGACGGCCGAGATCTCGATGATGCCACCGCGATGGCAATAGCCGATGTAGACATCGTCGTTGAAGTAGATCGCCCGAGGCGTGCGCGGCGAGATTCGCCCCCGCTGCAGGCTGGTTTGGGAGTAGACGAACATCTGCGACTCCACCGGGACGTGGAGGGCATTGAGCAGCGACGGGAGATAGCCGAAGTCATCGTCGTAAGCGAGCGCTGCAGCGCCGGCATCCAGCTGCTGCCGCACCACTTCGACCGTGTTGTGCGGCTCGGCAGTGCTGTAGGAGATCGGCGGCTGATCATAATCGTCGGCAGCGAGCGCGCCAGCGATCGGCAGCATCCATGCAGCGACAAGCGCGCATCGGCCGAGAGTGGAACAGTGCATCCGGGTCGCTCTCCTGCTCAACTGGCCAGCTGCGGCGCGTGCGCTGCGGCAACGGCCCATGAGTATCAACATTCGGCACCGCATCATAGCGGAATGAAGCAGGGAAGCTCGACCGCAGTCCGGCGCCTTGCAGGGAATTCCCGGCAACCCGGAGGGTCAGTCGCGAATGCTGGTGACAGGCCGTCGCGCCCGACTGCGGAGCAGAGACTTGGCGCTGCACACGGATGAATGTCCGCTGCATGACGAACAGGGAACGCTGGCGCGATTTCTGAATTCAAAACCGCAGACGCGCTGACATCGTGCGCGTATGATTCCTTCTGGGCGCGGCGCAGGATGCCACTTGTTCCGATGTAGCGGCGCGGTGCGGCCGTCGTGAACAGGGACCAATCGGTCGCCCGGAGAACTGCTGTCGCTCGCAGCACGGAGCTGCTGTCGGCGAAGCGCTCAAGGAGAGACGACGATGTTGAGCAAGATGAAGGGCGTCGCACTGGCGCTCGTGACTGCCGGGATCCTCGCGTTGTCGCCGCTGGGGAACAACGTGGCCAGTGCCGGTCATCATGGACGCGGCGGCTGGGGTCGCGGAGGCGGTTGGGGACATCACCACGGTGGCTGGGGCCATGGTGGCTGGGGTGGCGGGTGGGGACATCGCCACGGCTGGGGAGGAGGTTGGGGCGGAGGCTACCGCGGCATCGGTTACCGTCCGTTCTACGGCGGCGGCTTTTATCGCCCGTATGCCTATGGCTCTGCGTGGGGCTATGGCTACCGGCGGCCGATGGTCAGCGTCGGCATTGGCTCGCCTTACGGCTACGGCGGGTATGGCTATGGTGGCTACGGATACGGCGTCGCCTATCGACCAACGGTGTACGTCGGCTCGTACGGGTACGGCCGCGGTTTCGGCTACGGCAGTCCCTATCGATACGCCAGCCCGTACGGATACGGCGGCTACTGCTACTGAGGGCTGAAAACGGCATCGGCGTGCACGCCCGTCGCGAAACAGCGGCGGGCGTTGTCATTTCCGAGCGCGGGTGAACGCCGAAGTTCGCATCGGGAAACTGCTGAGTCCAGGCGATGCCGATGTGGTCAAATATCGACTCTGCTGGCCGACCGGCGAGCGCGACTGGCAGACCAAGCAGGTCGACGTTGCGATTGAGAATTGATAACCAGCGCCGTGGTTGTGGCTTGCGTCGTTCGCCCGTCCGAATGCAGTCCGCTTGGCACGGCTGGTGCGTAACTCCTCTTTGCAATGCTCAAGAGAGGAGAACCACCATGAGTCTTTTCAAAAAGCTGACACTGGCGATCGCTGCGGCGGGAATGCTGGCGTTCACTCCGCTGGGTTCGACGAGCGACAATACGGCGCGAGCCGACTACGGGTATTACGGCCAGCGCGGCTGGCGCGGCGACGGATGGCGCGGTCGTAACTGGCGCGGCAACTGGCACCGCTACCGGGGCTACTCGCCGTATTCGTACCGCGTGTACGATCCGTACGCGTACTACCCGGCGCCTTACTATCAGCCGTACAGCTTCGGCTACCAGCCGTGGTACGACATCTACCGCGTGCCGGGCGTGGGACGCTGGTAGTTGATGTTCTCATGCCAGGCAGATGTCGCACGCCGCCGATCTGGCGGCGTGTATTTTTGCGCCGACTACTTGCGATGGGAGTCCACTCGCGATCGCGGCTCGGCGGGAGCCTCGCCCGGCTTTGCACAATGGTTCAGGGTGCAGGCAAAGCCCACTCGACTGGTCTGACCATCAATTATTGTCAGCCGGCGGAATCGCGAGCGAAGCAGCGCTCCATAGCGCCAGATTCACCACGGAGTACACGGAGACCACGGAGAAGAATCAGGAGTTGAATACTTTCTCT
>JAEUIG010000131.1 GCA_016795125.1 Planctomycetaceae bacterium
CGCCGAAGAAGTCCGGCATGAACCCGACGAGGCGGCGGATCTCCTGCGGGTGCGTATAGATCGACTTGCCGCAGACATAGCACTCGCCGTAATCGGGCGCGAGCAGCGTCGCGATCATCCGCATCGTGGTCGTTTTGCCAGAGCCGTTGGGGCCGATGAACCCAAAGACATCCCCTTCGCTCAGCTTGAGATTGATCTCATTGGCTGCGATCAGGTTGCCGTAGCGCTTGGTGAGCTTGAGTGTTTCGATCACGGAACGGAGTGGGTAGTGAGTAGTGGGTAGTGGGTGGCGATCCGCCACAAACATCTCAAATCCGACCTCAGACCTCAGCGCGTATTCAGCCGCCCGGTATCCCGCAGGCTGGGGGCGACGCCGGGCTTGACCGGGAGCACAAAGCGGACGTAGGTCCAGCGCTCCTGCGGTTGCACGGGTTGGCCGTCCACCGTGTACTCCGCCGACGCTGTCGCAATCCGTCCGAAGACGACCGCCCGCTTCAGCTGCAACAGACGCGACAGGTCGCTGCGCTGCAGGCTGCTGTTCGCCAGTCCGTGGGTGTACTCGAAGCCGTCGGCCGCTTCGTAGAACGTCATCATCCGGGCCAGCGGAAACGGATCGAGTCCCAGAGGATCGTAATCGACGCGCGTCACGCTCGAGGGATCGCCGCTCGCCCCTTTCAACTCCTTCTGCGTGCGATAAATCTGCGAGCCACCCTGCAGGTAGGTCTTGGTCAGTCGCCGCTGCACGCGGTCGAGCGGGCTCCACGGCACACCCGGTTCAATGGCCGGAGTACGATCAACCCGCCCCGGATCGCCAGGAAAGTACGCGCCCTTGTCGTAACAGACACACCAGTCGGTGATGGCCTCGGGCAGATGGTGCGTGAAAGTTCCCTTCAGCAAATTCGTCCCGTCGTCCTCGAGTGCGCTCGTGACGAGCGGCTCATCAGTCGCATCCAGGGCGGAACCCCATTCGGCCACGAAGGCCTTTGATGACCACTGCCCGATCGGAATGTTCTCCGCGACCTCGAACGAGTCGATCGTGTACGGCGGATTGCCGAGGTTCAGGCCGCCCGCGCGGTACATGCCGCCGAAGCCGGATTCCGGCCTTCCGCACCAGCTGAACTGCATGGGGGCTGCGTCGCTGTTCGCCAACCAGTTCGCCGCCGTCGCTGCGATTCGAAAGCGACGCGGAGACGGAGACGAAAAGGTCATCCAGGACTGCGAGCGACGCAATCCCGTGGCTGCATCGATGTCGACAAGGTCAAACTGATTGGCGAGCCGTTCCGTCGAGTTCAGCCGATCAGCGCCAAGGCTGGCCGCTGTCGCCGCAAAGATGATCCAGGCAGGAAACGTGAACCACGTCAGCCGAGGTTGCTTCAGCACTCGATGCACGAGCAGGTAGTCGAGCGGGCCGACGAGCAGCATGAACGCCGCGGCAAAGGCGATCACCGTCCAGTACGACGGCCGCTGGATCGACCCGAAATGATCGAGCTGCGACGCCAGTTGCGTGGCGAGTTCGGAGACTCCGGTGGGCCGCAGCTCGACCTCGGCGTTGCTGGACAGGATTTCTGACGCCACGTCGATGTCGGCCAGGAACCGGCACAGTCCGGGCAGTCCGTTCCATTCGCCGACTTGCGGATTGGACCAGTCAAGGGCCAGTGCCGTCACGCGTCCCAGTCCATACGGGCTGCGCGTCGCCAGCGGGCCGGCGAAGCTGCCCGCCAGCAGCTGGCTGTTGTCGGCCGTCAGGCGTACCCCGGCGATGCCGCCCAGGACCGCGAGGGGACTGCTGCCCCGCACGCGCTCCACCAGCGCCGCCAGTTCCGTAAACCGGGCCGACTCCGTGGTGCGGATCGGCGCCCAACTGCTGACCGGGCTCGCCGTAAACGCCTGCGGATCGCCCCCCAGGATCAGGACGACATGTCCGCCGTTGCGAACCCAGTCCGCGAGCACGTTCGCGCGCTGGGCGTCGAGATCAAACCGCTGCGACAGCACCATCACGTCGATCGCGTCATAGGCGTCGAGCGTGAGAGGCAGCGATTCCGAATCGGGGAATTCAATCAATCGCACAGGCAGAGCGTCGCCCGTTGCCGACTGAACGGGAGCATCGGCCGAGTAGGCGTCGCGAAATCCTGGCGCCTCGCCCAGAACTCCGATGAATGCGGCACGCTGTTCATACGGGACGCACATCAGCCCGGGTGCATCGACATTCGTCCCGATCTGCGCCACGACCTCGGCGGCGCCGGCCGCAATACGGATCTGCCCCGCGAGTCGGCCCAGCTTGAACTGACCGCTCACTACGCAGGTCCCGGAGTCATCGATCGTGGACGCGGGAAACGTCCAGATGGTGTCGCTGCCATCCGGGTCCGGAGCGGTCACCGAGGATTCCACGGTCGCGCCCGGCGTGCCGCTGACTCGAAACGTCACGGGCGTCCATCGGCCGACTTTCGCCGCCCCGTCGAATCCGATCGCCACGTCGGAAACGGCGAACGCATCGTCGGCCGCAAGCGCCGGAGCCAACACACCGACAACCGCCAGCGCCGCCCAAACGACGAAAACAGGGAATTGCATTCGAACAAGGCCGGTGATTCGGGCGGAACGACGTCCGCCCGCCGAGTGCGTGTCGCGCAGTGGCACGGGGATGAGTCTTGGAGTCCGAGGCCGACGCTGCCACCGCATACCGTAGTGCGGCGGCCGAGGAATTGTCGTCAAAACGGCTACTATACGCGACGATCCGCCAAAACGTGAGTGACGCCCCCCGCGAATCCGGCAAAGAGTGTTTCGGCGAGCATTCGGGGGGCGTGCGTCGCGAGGGAATCCTGATGGGCGCTTCCCCGGTCGCAGCACCGTGGCGGATGCAGAGTTACGAGTTTTGACGGCCGGCGGATTTCCACGCGGCAGCCATTGAACGACCCCGGAGGGATCGCTAAATTATCGGGTCTATACAGACCTTCACCCGAAGGCGGTGCTGAGGGTCTACCCCGCGGTCTGGCAGACAGAATTCAGGAAGAATCGTGGTGTCCGGCACATACATGGCGAACAAGGAGACGGTCCAGCAGCGCTGGTTCGTCGTCGATGCGGATGGAGAAATCGTGGGGCGCCTGGCGACCCGGCTGGCCACGATTCTGATGGGCAAACACAAGCCGACCTACACGCCGCATGTCGATTGCGGCGATTTCGTGGTCGTGACGAACGTCGAAAAGGTGCGGTTCAGCGGCTCCCCGCTGGCCCACCCGACGCACCCGCACTTCACCCAGAAGATGCTGGTAAAGGAATACGATCGGTTTACCGGTTACACCGACGGCCGCAAGGTGCTGACGGCAGCCCAGCTCCTCGAGCGCAAGCCCGAGGAAATCCTGCGTCTGGCCGTCAAGCGTATGCTGCCGAAGAACAAGCTCGGCCGGCACATGCTCGACAAGCTCAAGCTGTATGCCGGACCGAATCACCCGCACCAGGCCCAGACGCCGGTGGAACTGCCGGAGCATCTCCGGTAACGGGCGGCCGTACAGCGAATCCGCGTTTTCACAAGGACAGCGAAGCGAACGGAACATGGATCAGGACACAGCCAGCACAGCTCAGGACACCCCGGCCGCCGATGAGGCGCCGGTGCTCGACATCGGG
>JAEUIG010000155.1 GCA_016795125.1 Planctomycetaceae bacterium
GATGTTGCGCATCTGGACGGAGACAGGCAGCGGGCAGTGGTCGGCGGAACTGATGGCGGCGGCCTTCGAGGGAGGATCCGGGATTCAGGATTCAGGGACGGGCATTGGACGGCTGACGTGTGCCGGGCGATTGCTTCGCGCTAAAGCATATTGAGCTGCTGGAGCAGGTCGGGGGGGAGCGGGGTGGAATGGGCGCGGACGGCTTGATCGACCTGGGCGGGGCTGCGGGCGCCGATCAGCATGCTCGTGACGCCAGGGCGGCTGAGAACCCAGGCGAGCGCGAGGTCCATCATCGTCCGCCCTGACTCGGCGGAGAGCGCTCGCAAGGCATTCACGACGCGGAAGCCGGCGTCGGTGAAATAGATCGGCTGGTGGCCGGGGATGACATCGAACCGGGTTCCCTTGGGAACGTCGGTGGGACTCGTGTACTTGCCCGTCAGGAAGCCGGCGCCCAGCGGACTGTAGCTCGTGATGCCGATCTGGTGTTCGACACAGAGCGGGAGCAGTTCCGGTTCGATCTCGCGCTGGACGAGATTGTACGGCGGCTGGATTGATTCGATCCGAATGCCTGCGCGAACTGCAGCGCTGAGCAGGGCGCGGCAAAGTTGGAGGGCACTCCAGTTGCTGACGCCGATCGCCCGGACCTTGCCCGCGCGGACGAGTGATTCGAGTGCGGAGAGCGTTTCCTCAAGCGGCGTCTCGTCGTCCCAGCTGTGCAACTGGAAGAGGTCAATGCGGTCGGTCTGCAGCCGTACGAGGCTGGCTGCGGCCGAGTCCGTGATCCGCTGTCGGGTGAGCGTGCCGGAGACTTTCGTGGCCAGGACAATCTGGTCGCGGTTGCGGCGGGCGGTGATCCATTCGCCGAGGATCGATTCCGACGTGCCCTGCGAGTAGGCCTCGGCGGTATCGAACAGCGTGATGCCGTGTTCGCGAGCGCGGTCGAGAACGGCGAACGACGTGTCGCGGTCGATCTCGCGTCCGAGAGTGACGCAGCCCAGGCCGATCGCACTGACGCGCAGGTCGCTGCGTCCGAGAGGGCGGGTTTCCATGCGGTCGCTCGTGGACGCGTTCGCCGTTGGCTCCCCGCTAAACGCGCTCGTCGGGGCGCTGGACCCAGTGACTGTACAGCGGCTGGACGCTGGCCGCCAATCCGGCGAACACGTCGGGGCGAATGGCGGGAACGCTGTTCTCGCCGAGTCCCGACGCGTCGCACAGTCGTCGCCGTTCGCTCGATCCGGGCCGCAACACGTCGAGGTTGAGCCACCACGGTGCGTAGCGGACGGCGAGAGCGACGCGCGGTTCGCCGGTCGTGTTCGGGGCCGTCGCGTGCCAGAGGCGGCTGTCCATGACGAGGACGCTGCCGGCGTCGCCCGTCGCCTGAATTTCGCCGGGAAACGGCGTTGCCGGATCGATTCCGCTGGCCGGATCGGTCGGGTTCGTCGGCCGGCGATGACTGCCGGGGACAATCAAGGTGCCGCCGTTCTCGCCGTCAAAGGGCGAAAGCATCCACAGCGTGGTGAGATGGAAAACGGCGTCGGGGTACGGCGCCGAAATGTGCCCGGCGTTCTTCTGATTGAACGGCCAGTCGGCATGCCAGTCGCCGCGGGCGTTACCCGGTTCGTTGACGATCGCGGATGTGAAGGAAATCCGCACATGCGGACCGAGCAACTGGCGGACGAGCGTCAGCAGCCGCTCCTCCGCCAGGTACTCGGCAAACGACTGGTCGTAATTGATGACGCTGGGGACGAAGCCGACGTTCTGTGGCGCGGAGGAGGACCGCTGAGCGTGGACGACATCGAGCAGACGGCGGCGGATGCCGGGGCAGCGGGCGGGGGGGATGATGTCCGGGAGGATGCAGTAGCCGTGCTGCTGCACGTGAAGAAGGTGATCGACGCCTGGCATGTGACGATCTGGCGAATCGGTAGATTCCCGGTGTGGCCGCAGCAACGACGAGCGACTCCACGTGCAGACCGGAGACAGTTTATTGAGACGTCAAGACGGAGAGCAGTCGCCGAGCTTGCATCGAAGCAGCGGCGACCTTTTGTGGGTTCAATCTCTCGAGCAGCTCGAAAGAGTCCCGACCCTTGCGATAAGCTCCTTTCTTGTCAGACTGCCGCGTCGCGGAGTGTAATCCGTTGAGTACTGTCGATTTCGCGATTGTTTCCACGTTCTTCGTCGCGGGGAGTGCTCCCTGATTAAACCCGTTGCCAAAGTACTGCTGCAGCACCTCGACATCCGCCAAAAACCAGGATTCCATGCATTGCACCATGAGGTGCAAATGGTCGTCCGTCGCCGCTTGCGGACACGTCCATTGATCGTTTTGTTGCTGTCCCACGTGGCTCCAGGGAGTTCCCGCGACCGGCGCCTCGCTGTCGACGAGCAACATGGGAAGAACACCGGGTTCGGGGTGCAACACGGCGCGGCAGAAATCGGAATACGCCTTACTGCGGCTTCCGCTGGGAATAACTTTCGGCATTCTTCCTGCGAAACCGGCGCGCTCAAAAAACTTGCCGAACGCGCGTCGGCACTCACTGCGCAAGCTTCCGCCGGCCCCACCGCCTTCGAAGTAGATGTGGATTTTCGCCATTACCAGCGATTTCCTCCGATGTCCCCCCTGCGCCACAATTCACCCAGTCGATAGTGCTCGAGCCAGACGCCCAATCGATCGGAATCCAGTCGTTGCAGTCGCGTCTGCCCGTTGGCCTTCTCACACACAATCACGTCATCCGCCGATTCCGACAGTGCATCAACCATCTCGTCGGAATGTGTGGTGACGATCAGCTGCATGTGTTCCGAAGCTTCCTTAAGCAGTTTGCCGACATACGGCATGACATCGGGGTGCAGTCCCAGTTCGGGCTCCTCGATGCAGACCAACGGCGGCGGCTGCGGATCAAACAGGATCGCCAGCAAGCACAGGTACCGCAGGGTGCCGTCGGAGAGCCGTGTCGCCGGCAGGGAGAACGCCCCCTCCTGCAGAAACACCTGCACCGAACCGCCATCAATGTTCTCGTAAACGTCGTCGATCCCCGGATACAGTTCGTTCAGACTCTCCAGGAACCTGCGTTTCAGGTCTGGCTGCCGGCGCAGACGATTGAGAACCAGCCCCAGATTGTCGAACGACTCCTTGAGTTCGTCATTCCGGTCGTCCGGCCGCTGCGGCTGGCGCGGCGGCGTGTAACGTCCGAACGACCAATCGCGGTAGATTCGCACCTGCTCGTATTGTTCGCTCAGATAGGTAATCTCCGGGTACAGATCCGGATCGCGCCTCTGTGCGAGGATGGATCGTTCTGGATCAATGTCTTCCCGTTTGAGTGCGCGTTTTTGCCCCGACCCGCCGGGACTGGGGCCGCGCACATTGATCATCGGATTTCCCTGCTGCAACCGGTAATAGAAGTAAACGCCGACGTGCGAGCCCGGCATCTCCGCGACGTCCTCGATTCGCTCGTCGGTAATCTCGAAACGGGATGCAGACGCGGCAAACGACAACACGTGTCGAATCGCCATCCGATGCGGTTGCGGATGGTTGGGGGCGACAATGTCGATCGTTGCCGTCGGCGCTTGCGCTCCCTTCCATAACCACTCGTGAATACCGCCGCCGTCACGAACCTCGGTCCCCAGGTTCTTCGGCGCCGTTCGCAGCAAGCTGATGGCCTCGATCAGATTTGACTTTCCCGATCCGTTGGGACCAATCAGCACATTCAGCGGGCGCAGCCGCAAGGGTTCCGTGTCGGGCCCATACGACAGGAGATTCGTCAGCCGGATTTCTTCGAGGAACACCA
>JAEUIG010000156.1 GCA_016795125.1 Planctomycetaceae bacterium
AACGGGAGAATCGTTGGACATGTCAAGTCGCAGGGTCGGCAGCGCCGGGAGATTTTCATCCATGTTATAGTGTCGCGTCTCACTCGTCGCTGCTTCACAATTCCGGGCAGAGGTCCACAATGACCAGTTCGTTTCGCTTCAGCGTGATGTGCGGGCTGGTCCTGAACGCCGCAGTCACCGCTGTGGCAGCCGACCCCAGCCCGAATGTCGTCGTGTTTCTTGCCGACGATGCGGGCTGGGGGGACTACAGATGCAACGGCAACAGGCAGGTTGCGACCCCGCACATCGACTCGCTCGCACAAGAGGGCGTGACGCTGGATCGGTTTTACGTCTGTCCCGTGTGTTCGCCGACGCGCGCCGAGTTTCTCACCGGACGCTACCATCCGCGCGGGGGCGTGCGCGGGGTCTCGGTCGGGATGGAGCGGCTGAATCTCGACGAACGGACGGTCGCCGAGGCCTTCCACGAGGCGGGCTACGCCACCGGTGCGTTCGGCAAGTGGCACAACGGCAGCCAGTGGCCGTACCACCCGATGGCGCGCGGGTTTGATGAATACTTCGGGCACTCGGCCGGACACTGGGGCGAGTATTTCGACGCGCCGCTGGAGGACGCCGGCCGGATGGTCCGCACGGAGGGCTATATCGTGGATGTCTGTACCGACCGGGCGCTCGACTTCATCGACCGGAACCAGTCACGGCCGTTCTTCTGCTACATCCCGTTCACGACGCCGCACTCGCCGTGGGCGGCGCCCGCTCCGGACTGGCTGCGATTCAAGGATCGGCCGATCGCGCAGCGTGCCACAAGCAGCGAGGAGGAGAACGTCGACGAGACTCGCTGTGCCCTGGCCATGATCGAAAACCAGGATGCCAACGTCGGCCGCGTGCTCGCGCGGCTCGACGACCTGCATCTCGCGGGCAATACCATTGTCGTTTACTTTTCCGACAACGGTCCCAATTCGAACAGGTGGAATGGGGGCTTGAAGGGACGCAAGGGAGGCACGGACGAAGGAGGCGTCCGGTCGACCTGTTTCATCCGTTGGCCCGACAAACTGCCGGCCGGACACGCGGTCGGTCAGATCGCCGGCGCAATCGACCTGCTGCCCACGCTGACGTCGCTGGCGAGTGTGAAACGCATCGGCGACAAACCGCTCGACGGTCGCGACCTTTCGCCGCTGTTGCGTGGCCAATCTCCGTATTGGCCGGACCGGATGATCTTCTCGACGTGGAACGGCAAGGTCAGTGTACGCAACCAGCGATACCGGCTGGATCATCAGGGGCGTCTGTTTGACATGGTGGCAGACCCTGGGCAGTCGACGCCGATCGAAAGTCGCGAACCCGCGATTGCTCAGCAGTTGCAGGCGGCCGTCGTGGCCTGGAACGCCGAGATGTTTGGCGGCGCCGAACCCGCCCGGCGACCGCCCGGGAATGCCGTCGATCCCCGTCCGATTCCCGTCGGTTATCGCGAGTTTCCCATCACCATGCTGCCGGCACGCGACGGCGAACCGCAGGGGAGCATCCGGCGCAGCGCCGCGGCGCCCAATTGTTCGTACTTCGTCAACTGGACGTCGACGGACGACCGCATGATCTGGCTGCTGGATGTCCACACGGCCGGCCGCTATGACGTCGTCATCGATTACACCTGTCCGGAAACCGACGTGGGTTCGCTGATCGAACTCTCGCTCGGCAACGATCGCCTGACCGGGCGCGTCGGTCCCGGGTGGGACCCGCCGCTGAATACCAACCAGGACACACTCCCGCGCCCGCCAGGGGAATCGCAGATGAAGGAGTTCCGCCCGCTGAATCTGGGTGAGCTCCATCTCGAGCAGGGTGTCGCGCCGCTGACGCTGCGAGCGCTCGAAATCCCCGGCAAGTCCGTCATGGACGTGCGCCGCGTGACCTTGATGCTCGTTGAATGAAGGCCGGCGGGGATCAACCCGACCGCTCACTAAGCATTTCCTGCGGAACCTGCTGCGAACTGGCGTGTTCAATCTCCCCGCAGTTCACTGAGCGCGGGGAGATTGATCGATGCTGGCGAGCGCACTTCTGGCATGGGCATGGGCGACGGTTCTGACGTCGGCAGATGCGGCTGCTGATACGCCGCCTCCTGCACAGGCCGCCCTCACGCAGGCGGCCGACTACAGCGAGTCCCATCGCGGTCAAACGATCCTGGTGTTGCACAACGGCAACGTCATCTTCGAGCGATATGCGAATGGTGGGAGCATTGAGACGCGGCAGATGCTGGCCAGCGGCAGCAAAAGCTTTGTCGGCACGGCCGCCGCCGCCGCGGTCGCCGACGGCATCCTGAACCTCGATGATCGCGCCGGTGAAAGCCTGCACGAATGGCAGGAAGACGTCGAGAAGGCATCGATCACGTTCCGCCAGCTTCTCACCTTGACTAGCGGACTGACCGCGTCATCTCCGCGGTCCGCCGTCCGGGGGCAGGCGTGGGACGAGGTCATCGATCTGCCGATGGAGTTCGCGCCGGGAGAGAAGTTCGATTACGGAGCCAATCAGCTCAATGCGTTCGCCTGCGCACTGGAACGCAAGTTGACTGACGAGTCGTTCGAGGATTACCTCAAGCGGCGCGTCTTCGACGTGCTGGGAGTGACCGTGGAATGGCGATTCCGCTGCGCGGACGGGCATCCGCAGGTCGGGGGCGGCGCCTTCATGACGGCGCGGGACTGGGGGACGTTTGGCGAATTCATCCGTCTCGGGGGCGTCTGGAACGGCGAGCAGGTGATCGCCGCAGAGCCACTGGCCGAGTGCTTTCAAGGATCGGAGCAGAACCCCGCCTACGGCCTCACCTGGTGGCTGAACGATCCGGTTCCCCCGCGATTGCTGCTGACCATCCCGCTGCTGCGCCGGGAATGGAGCGGCGTTCTCGCCGATGATCGCATTCCGGACGACCTGGTCGCAGCCGCCGGAGCCGGCAAGCAGCGACTGTACATCATCCCCTCACGCCAGCTGGTGATCGTCCGCCACGGCAATCTCCGCGGCGAGGGGCCCGCGTTTGCGGACGAAGAATTCCTGCGTCTGCTGTTCGTAGAACAGGATTGAAACCCGCGTCGTTATGCGATTGCGGTTTCGCACCGCCATCCGGTCCCGCGATGTCGCGGCGGGAACGCCTCCGGATGCAGCAGCTCGGCGAGGATTTCCGCAGATTCAACCATTCGCGGTCCTGGCCGATTGAAATACTGGTTGCCGTCGGTGAGATAGACGCGACCCGCCTGCACGGCCCGCAGCGCACGCCACGCGGGATTCTGCTGGAGCGCCGGCATTTCCGCACGTGTCCGCGCGATGTCAAAGCCGCACGGCATGACGGCGATGACATCCGGATCGGCGGCGGCGACGTCTGCAAGACTGATGTATGGCGAATGCTGACCGGGCGTTCCCAGGATATCGCGCCCACCCGCGAGCTCGACCAGTTCCGGCACCCAGTTACCGGCGCACATCAGCGGGTCGATCCACTCGATGCAGGCGATCCTCGGCCGCCGAGCCTGCCGCTGCGCCACGTCGACCACGACAGCAAGCCGCCGCTGCAAGTCGGCGACAAGTTCGCTGCCGCGAGCCGGTGCTCCGAGAGCATCCGCCACACGGCGGATATCGTCCCACACGTCCGCGAGGCACATCGGCGCGAGGGAGACGATTTGCGGCCGGCTCGACACAAGGTCGCAAACCGCGGCTTCAACGTCTTTCAGGCTGACGGCGCAGACCTCGCACTGCGTCTGCGTGATGATGTGCGTCGGCCGCAGCTCGTCGAGCATCTGGGCATCGACACGGTAAACGGAAACAGCGTCACGCAGGGCGTCCTTGACGCGGTCGTCGATCTCGCGGCTCGAGCCGTGGACGTCGATGCGCGGGGCCGAGCACATCGGCAGTCGCGTCACGTCATGGGGCCAGTCGCACTCGTGCGATCGACCGACCAGTTCCTCGCCGAATCCCAGCGCCGCGACGATTTCTGTTGCGCTGGCGATCAGCGAGACAATGCGCGGAGTCGTGTTCATATACGTGTCTACTAGCCGCGACCGTCAGGGAGCGCTCGACGCTGTGTGCGCTCCCTGACGGTTGCGGCCAGTATTGGACGACTATGGCCGTCGGGCGTGTTCGCGAACCGGTTCGCGCTCATCCTGCGAGGCGAGCGTGCGGACGCCCAGCGGGCTGAAGAGCAGTGCCGAAAACAGCAGCGTACTGACCGTCAGGTTGCGATAGAACGGCAAACCAAGAACGTACACGTTGAACAGGCCATCGAGACTGGCCGGGTGGATCCCCCGATCGGCCGTGGCCCAGACACCGAAGTTCGACACCAGGAAGAACACCAGGCCGCCGACGATTCCTGCACCGAAGATTGTTCCCCAGGAACGATGCTTGCGGAGCAGGAAGCCGATCGCCACGTTGAGGGCCACGCCGAGATACACGAACGGCTGGTTGTCGTAAAACGCCCACTCGATTCGACCGGAAATGATGCCGATCAACAGGTCACTGGCAAAGTAGGATGCCAGCGGCACGAGGTACGCGTACCGCTGCTCTTCGTAGTACGCCGCTCCGAACAGGCAGATGGCGAACAGCGGAGTGACGCCCCACAGGTAGGACAGCGACGTTGGATCGGCGCTGACGTAGGGGATGAGACGCACGCCGACCGACAGCAGGATCAGCGCGATCAGGAAGCCCACCCGCGG
>JAEUIG010000180.1 GCA_016795125.1 Planctomycetaceae bacterium
GCCCTCACCCCCGGCCCCTCTCCCGGAGGGAGAGGGGAGATTGGTGTTCGACGCTGATGCGCAGACGATCCACTACAGCGGGCGGAAGCTGTTGTCCTCTGCGGGGGTGCCGTAGTACGCAGGCGCGCGCGACTGATTCATGATGGCAGCGGCCTCGCCGGCGGCGCGCGTGTTTGGATACTCGTTCGCCACGCGCTCGATGATGGCGCGGGCTTCGGCCAGCAGATTCTCGGCTTCGAGTTCGCGGATGTCCTGTTGAGCGATGGATAGCGCGGCTTCGAGTTCGGCCTGGTCCATCAACTCGGCCTTCTCCTCCATCAGCTTGAGGTACTGCTCGCGGAGGACGGCTTCGGGATCGGCCAGCTTCTCATCGTCGGCAGGACTCTCGGCGACGGCCGACGGGTCCGCCTGCACGACGCTGAATGGGGCCGGGTCGCCTTCGGAAGCCACCGGCGGATTCGCCATTGCCAGGGAAACCGCGACCGACAAACCGAGTCCGCTCGCCGCCAGGTAAAGTCGTCGCATAGCTCGCCTCCCTTCGAGTGAACGTGCCGGGCCCGGCGCGTGTCGCACCGTCGCCCCCCTCCGCGGGCCGGAAGTGTACTGGGGTCGGCGAAAGCCGGAGAAGAGCAATCACCAGACATGCGAACGGGTGTTCAGTGACTCCCATCCGATGCTGGCGGCGCCAATCTGTGGTGGTGCGGCTGTTGATCGATTCGTCTTAGGCCCGGCGTTCACGCCGGGTCCGTTGCACTGACACCCACTCGCCTAAGCCCGGTTCACCGGGCTTCTCGGTGCGTTGGCTTAAGCCACTGCAGCGAGAAGCCTCGTGAACGAGGCTCAAATTCCTGGCGCGGTACGGTAAACCCGGGGTAAACGCCGGGCCTATGACAACCACGATCGAACAACAGAGCGACACGGCTGGGACGAGTAACAAGTGATGAGTTGAATTGGACTTTGTATCATGACGGTTTCGCGCGCGACAGTGGGGCCAAGCCCCGGCGCTCATTGACCGACAACCGACAACCGATCACCAACAGCCCCGTGCCGCACGATCTCTACGAAAACCCGTTGAACACACGCTATGCCTCGCGCGCCATGAGTGCGCTGTGGTCGGACCAGCGCAAGCATTCGACGTGGCGGCGGCTGTGGGTCGCGCTGGCCGAAGCGGAGCGAGAACTGGGACTGGCCATCACGCCGGAGCAGATCGCCGAACTGCGGGCGCACGTGGACGACATCGACTTCGGCCGCGCGGCCGAATTCGAGCGGCGGCTCCGGCACGACGTGATGGCGCACGTGCATGCCTATCGCGAGCAATGCCCGGCGGCCGGCGGGATCATCCATCTCGGCGCGACGAGCTGCTACGTCACCGACAACACGGAGCTGATTCAGATCCGCGAGGGCCTGCTGCTGATCTATAAGCGGCTGCTCCACGTCATCAAACGGCTGGCGCGGTTCGCGCAGCAGCATCGCGCGCTGCCGTGCCTGGGCTACACGCACCTGCAGCCGGCGCAGCCGACGACCGTCGGCAAGCGCGCGACGCTGTGGTGCCACGACCTGCTGCTGGACGTGGCGGAGATCGAACACCGGCTCGCGACGCTGAAGTTTCGCGGCGTGAAGGGGACGACCGGCACGCAGGCGTCGTTCCTGCAACTGTTCGGCGGCGATCACGGCAAGGTCGAAACGCTCGACCGGCTCGTGGCACAGAAGATGGGATTCGACGCGAGTTACCCCGTCACCGGGCAGACGTATTCGCGCAAGGTTGATTCCCAGGTGCTGGCAGCGCTGTCGGGAATCGGGCAGTCGTGCCACAAGGCCGGCAGCGACCTGCGCCTGCTCCAGAGTTTCAAAGAGCTGGAGGAGCCGTTCGAGTCCGAACAGATCGGCTCGTCCGCGATGGCCTACAAGCGGAATCCGATGCGAGCGGAGCGGATGTGCGCGCTGTCGCGGTTTGCGATCTCACTGGCGGCCAACGGCGACAACACCGCCGCCACGCAATGGATGGAACGCACGCTGGATGACAGCGCGAACCGCCGACTGTCGCTGCCGCAGTCGTTTCTGGCGATCGACGCCTCACTGCTGCTGTATCGCAACATCACCAGCGGACTGGTTGTGTTGCCGCATGTCATCACGAGCCGGCTCGTCGCCGAGCTGCCGTTCATGGCGACGGAGGAGATCCTGATGGCGGCAGTACAGGCCGGCGGCGACCGCCAGGAGTTGCATGAGCGGATTCGGGTGCACAGCCAGGCAGCGGCGGCCGAGGTCAAGCAGCACGGGCGGCCTAACGATCTCATCGAGCGGCTGGCCGGCGACACGGCCTTTGCCGGCATCGACCTGGGCAGTGCGCTGGACCCACAACAGTACGTCGGCCGGGCACCGGAGCAGGTCGACGCGTTTGTTCGGGACCAGGTTGAACCGCTGCTGAAGAAGTATGCGGACGATCTGGCGGAAGACGACGCGGACGTGCGCGTGTGACGGTGCGTGTGTCCTGCCGATTCAGGGTGCCACTGGTTTTGCCAGTGCTGCAAACGATGGATGTCGTTCCCCTTTGCACTGGCAGAGCCAGTGGCACCCAAAATATGGAGTGCGAGCTGCGAGGTGGGTAGCGAAGCGATGCCTGAATGCGAGACAGGCACGCCCGTGCGCAGTCGCCACGCCCATCCCGTTGGTCTGGGCGTGCCACTCAATTGGCGTACGACAGACGATGACCGACCAGTCCGCTACGGGCTGGCAGCCGCCGGCGGAGCGGGGACGACCTCGACGAGGTTGGTCACCTGGCGTACGCCCGGTTCCAGTCGGACGAGGTTCTCAATGAGCCGGCGGGCGTCCTGTGTCGGCGCCTGGCCGCGGATTTCAGCGATCCCTTCGTCGCTCACGTCGATCTGCAGGCCGGACAGTGCCGGATTGCTGGCCGTCAGCCGGTCCGCCTGCACTGCGGTGCGTCGCGCCACATCACCGGAGGGAGGCTGGAAGTCGAATGCCACGCGATAGCGTGGGCGGAATGCACGCGTCGAAGATGACCCCTGCGACGCATTGTTCGGACTGTTGAAATCGGAACCGCCCCGTCCGCCCCCAAGCGCGCCGAACGACGGCTGCATCATGGACATGCCGCCGGTCCCCGCCATGCGATTGCCGACAAAGGCCCCCTGGTTCTGCTGCCCCACGAATCCGGTGCCGTTGCCCACGGCCTGCGAACTGAGCTGGCCCAGCTGATTCAATTGCGGCTGCTGCATCGCACCGCCTCCGGCGCCCCCGGACGACCGGTTCATGGTGGCGCTCATGCCGCCCGTGGCCAGCCCGCCGGTGCTTGCGGCAGACCCTGTCCCCGTCGCTGTCGAGGCACTGCTCGACGAGCTTTGGGCGCGCGGCCCGCTGCTGCCGAACAGGCTCGATGTCTGGGCCATCGCGCACTGCTGCGCGATGCTTGCCAGCACGAAAGTACCGATCATCAATCCGGAACGAATCACGAGCTTGCTCCCCGCAAAGCGGGCTGGTCGGTTCCCTCGGCATGAAGGCAGTGCAGGCAACCGCGTCCCCCGTATAGTTTAACCCGATTATCGCCCCACGGAATCGCTAAGTTTGGCCCGCGACGCCATTATCTGGCGCGATCGCCCCCGGACATGCGGTATCGCCGCGACACCGGCTCCTCGGTCTCGAAATCGGCGGTCTCCATCCCTCCCGCCGCAGTCGCATCGGCCTCGCTGAAATCGGCCGTCTGGACGGCTGAAGCCGCCTGATGCAGGCGGCGAAGCTGACCGGACTGGTCGGGCAGGCCCAGTTCGGCCCGCGTCCGCTGAATGGCCGCTTGCGTTGTCAGAGATTCACGCAGGTGTGTCTCGGAGACTGCCTCAGGAGACGAAATGACCGCTGGCTCGCTGGCAGCGCGACGCCCAGGAAGCGAAATGGTCGCGAGTTGCGAGTACACCGGCGGCCGGCCTTCGGCCGTCATCCGGACGCGCACCGCGCAGGACGCCGCCATGCCCCCTTTTCGGGTGTAGGGAATGAAGACGTGGTAGGCCGGCCCGAGGTTGGTCTCCTGTCGATACGAGCTCCAGACGGCCGCAGGAAAGTTGAATTCATGGATCGGCTTGGCCTGCTCGTCGACCGTCCCCTGATCGTCGAAGACGTAGACGCGCACGTCGCAGTTGACCGGCACCGGCTCAGGCTCGCCGCGGACGAAGAACAGAACCTGCCCGGCGAAACCGCGCGACGGCATGTTGTCGAGTCCAATGCCCTCGCCCGACTGCCACACGCACTGGATATTGCTGACCTGCGCGGAGCGGTCCGGCGCTTCTCCGAACTCCGGAAAGTTCAGGTCGAGCGTCGAGCAGCCCGCAAGCAACGGCAGCAGCAGCACCACCAGTTTTTGGAGGCGAGGATTCATGACCACCTGGCGTTAACGACGGCTGGCAGCGTCAGGGTTTTGATGAACGCGGGAATCCAAAGATCGTTCGTCGCGGTTTGACCGCCGTGGGCGGATCTTCCGGCGGCGCTTCCGGCAATGCCGGCGGCGGCGAGACCGAGGGAGTCGGGCTCAGTGCGGGTTCGTCGGCCGGTCCGAGGATCAGCGGCTGGTGCTCCGCCTCGGGCAGGCCCATGTCGGGCAACAGGAGCGTGGCGCCTTCCTCCTGGAACATCTGTTCGGAGGGGAGCTCTTCCGGCGGCACGCCCATCAACGGGCCATGGATCATCTCGGCCTCGTCTTCGAAGAAGTGCAGCCGTTCCATCTCGACCTGCTTGATCAGTTCAACATCCACGTCCCCGTGCACGATGCGCGGCGTGAGGAAGATCAGCAGCTCGGTCCGGCGAAACGCCCGGGAATCGAACCGGAACGCCGCACCGAGGATCGGGATGTCGCCCAGGTAGGGGACTTTCGACTCGAGCACGTCTTCGGTCTTCGTGATGAGACCGCCGATGACGACCGTCTGCCCGTCCTGGACCTTCGCCGACGTAATGGCCGTGGTAATGTCCTTGACCGGCGACGTGATGACATTGCCGGTGCTGGCGTCGGTGAAGACCGGCACGCCGTTGTTGAGGTCGAACTGGCTCTTTTCGGCGATCACTTCCATCACGATCTGGCCGTCGGTGCTGATGCGCGGCGTGACCGTGAGGATGATGCCGGAGTCCTGCTGCTCGATCTGCGGGTTGGCGAGGCCCGTGGTCCCGAGCGTCACGCCGTTGACGATCGGCACCTGCTGCCCCTGCTGGATCTGGGCGAGCTGATTGTCGAGCGCAAGGACCTGCGGGTTGCTGAGAATCTGCACGTGGCGGTGCGCGGCCAACGCCCGGAGCAGCACGCTGACGGATTCGGAGCTGGCCGACAGGACCAGTCCGCCGAAGCCGAGGTCGTCGTTGACGCGTCCGACGCCGAAGTTCGTCAGGCTCTGCTTGCCGACCTGTGAGGTGTTCACGCCGACGTTGTTGCCCAGCGGAGCATTATTGAACAGGAATCCGGGAACGGCGGCCTGTGAAATGATGCGCTGAGTCGTGGTTGCGACGCCGGTGGGGAGCGTCGTCGTTTCGGTCACAGTGATCGGAGTGTCGGCCAGGCTGCGGTTGAACAGGACCGAGTCCTGGAAGCCCATTTCAATGCCGAACTCGTCGGTGTCCTCGAGCGTAACCTCGACAATCAGCGCCGAGATCATCACCTGCGGCGGCTCGCGGTCGAGTTCCTTGGCGAGGTTCAGGATCCGGTCGAAATACTGCGGCGTGGCGCTGATGATCAGGTTGTTGCTGATCGGTTCAGGAGTGACGATCACCTCCTGTTCCAGGATTTCGCTGGTGGAGACTCGCGTCGGGTCGATCTGCAGCAGTTCCCGCTGTGACTGCAGGAACTGGTTGATGGCCAGCGCGACGTCGTCGACCGGGCTGTTCTTCAGGCGGAGGACTTCAATCTTGCGGTTGCGCGAGGCGTCCTGGTCGATGCGGAAGAGGATGGCTTCCACCATCTGCAGGATTTCCGGGCTGCCGACGACGACGACGGTGTTGGTGCGGGCGTCGACCGAGACCCGCAGCGGGACGAGCGCGCTGCCGAAGCCTTCGGCGCCGGCGAGCTGGGTTCCGGGCTGGCCTTCCTCGGTGACGGGAAACAGCGACTGCAGCAGTTCGGCAGCCGACGTGGCATCGGCCCGGGTGAGCGTGAAGGCCTTGATGTCGGCGATGGCGGACGTGGGCTGATCCAGCACCGCGATCAGTTCCAGCAGCAGCGGCATGCTGGCTTCCGGGGCCGTCACCGTCAGCGAGTTGGACCTCACGTCGCCGGTGACGCGGATGTCGCTGAGGACTCCGGACCGGACGATCCGCTGAGCGACGCCGTCGTTGGTCAGGAACTCCAGCACCATCGACTTGGCGTCGCGCAGCGCCTGGTTCGTTCCCCCCGCGCCTCCGGCAATGGCCTGCTGCCCTGCCCCGGCCTGGGCGGGATTGATGGCGCCTTGAATCACGTTGTTCAGAAACTCGGTGAGCTCGTCGGCCAGTGCATTTTTGAGCGGCACGACGCGGACCTGCGCCGTCGCCCGGCTCTGCTTGCTGTCGATTTCCCGGATCAGCTTCGTGACTTCCAGAAGTTCCTTGGGACTGGCGTTGACGACGACCGAGTTCGTGCGGGAATCGGCAATGACGCGGACATTCGTGCCGAGTCCCGGCCGCTCGTCGTAAAACCCTTCCAGCAGCGTGACGACCTGCGAGGCCACCGCGTTGCGGAGAAAGAAGACTTCGACTTCGGTGCCCGGCGGCTGGGCCTGGTCGAGTTGTTCGGCCAGGTCGAGCACCGCTTCGAGGGTGTTCTGCGGCGCGAGCACGAGGATGGCGTTCGGCGAACCGACGGCCACGACGTTGACGGCGCGAGACTGCCGCGCGGAGGCGGCTGTGCCGGTGCTGAGGGTTGTCAGCCGGGTGTAGACGTCGTTGAGCAGCGCGGCGAGCGCTTCGGAATCGACATGGTTCAGGAAGTGCAACGCGATGCCAGGGGTGGCGCCGATGGCCATCTCTTCGATCTTCGCGATGACGGCCATCACGGCGTCGATGTCGCGCTCGTTGCCGCGCAGGATCAGCAGGTCGAGGTCGGCGAGCGCATCGACGGAGACGTCGCCGCGCAGGTTGCCGAGCACTTCGGGCGCGGGCTCGTCGCCCGGTTCGCCTATCGGCTCAGCCGGCAGCGCCGTTTCGGGATCGAGTTGTGCCGCCGCGAAGGGATTGCCGTTGGACTGCGCGCGTTGGCGGCGACGCAGTTCGGCC
>JAEUIG010000181.1 GCA_016795125.1 Planctomycetaceae bacterium
GGGGATTCGGCCGTGATGGGGGCGGGGCTGTACGTCGACCAGCGGTTGGGCTCGTGCGGCAGCACCGGCCGGGGCGAGGCCAACCTGCGTTTTTGTTCATCGTTCGCCGCCGTCGAACTGATGCGCCGCGGCGCATCGCCAGCGGAGGCCGGTCTGGAAGTGCTCCGGCGGGTCGTCGCGTCAACGACCGAACCGCGGCTGCGCGGTCCCGACGGCCGGCCGAATTTCGGCGTGAAGTACTACCTGCTGAACGCCCGGGGCGAACACGCGGGCGTCTCGCTGTGGGGCCCCAGCGAGTTTGCAATCTGCGACGAACAGGGACCCCGGCTGGAGCGGTGCGAGTGCCTGTTTGAAGAGGAGGGGCAAAGGGTCAAAGGTGCATAGGGGCAAAGGGAAAAAAGCCGTCTTGGCGAGACTGAACCACCCCCACCCCGTTCAACGCCGCTCTGCTCCCTTGCTCTTCTGTCCCCTTACCTCTCCTTTGTAACGCCCTTGCGTTCCTGAACACACCGGGGTGTATAATCGAAGCCCTCTCCACTTCTCTCTCCAGGAGATGTCCCATGCGTCGAACGCTCGCCAATCGTCGTCGGTTTCTGTCGGATGTGGGTCGGAGCATGCTGGTCGCCGGGATCGGTTTTTCGACCGCCCGTGACCTGGGGATCGGGGTCGCCTTTGCGGACGATGCCACCGCCGCACGGCTGTCGTTCGGCAGCCACGAGCGGCTGGCCGCACTGTTGCAGGAGACGCCGCCGGATCAGCTGTTGCCTCAACTGGTCGGCCTGATCCGGTCCGGCACCGAACTGCAGGAGCTGGTCGGTGCGGCGGCGCTCGCCAACGCCCGCGCGTTCGGCGGCGAAGATTACATCGGCTTCCACACGTTCATGGCGCTGATGCCCTCGCTGCGGATGGCCGCCGCCCTCCCCAGCGAACGCCGTGCCCTGCCGGTCCTCAAGGTCCTGTATCGCAACTCCTCGCGCCTGCACGCCACCGGCAAGTGCTCGGCCGACACGCTGGTGCCCGAGCACGGTGAAGTCGCCCAGGGCGCTCCGCGCGACATGATCCGCGATGCCGTCCACGCCCGCGATGCAATCGTCGCGGAACGCGTGCTCGCCGGACTCAGCCCGAACGAAGCCTGGAATGATCTGCTGCCGACGGTCTCGGAATCGCCGGACGTGCACCGCATTGTCCTGGCGCACCGCGCCTGGGACATGATCAACCTCCTCGGCATCGAACATGCCACGACGATGCTCCGGCAGTCGATCCGCTACTGCGTGAAGCAGGAGGAGGGACGGCAGAAGCATAATTCTGACATTCCCGGCGTGCTGACCGGACTGCTCGATCAGCACAAGCTCGCCGGACGGGAGCTGGGTTCCCGCGCGATGGACGATGCGGCGATCGTCGAATTGTCCAACACGCTGCGGACGTCCGACCCGGCTCAGGGGGCCGGCGCCATCGCCGCCGCCATTGCCGAGGGTTACGCCGCCGAGTCGATCAGCGAAGCCATCGCCCTGACGGCGAACGACCTGGCGCTGCGGGACGAAGGCCGGCCGGAACGCTGGGCGTCGGACAACAAGCCGATCGGCTCCGTGCATGGCGACTCCATCGGCGTGCACGCCTCGGACGCCGCCAACGCATGGCGGCACATCGCGCAGGTCTCGAACCCGCTGAACGCCATCTCCAGCCTGATCCTGTCGGGCTATCACGTCTCCCGCGACGCGACGATGAATCCGGAGTACGTGGACGAAGCGCCGCGCCCGAACGCCGACGAACTGGCGAAAATCGCCGCCTCCGACCCGTCCTCGCTGCTGGCCGAACTCGACGGAGCGATCCGCGAGAAGAACCAGGACCACGTGTGCGCCGTGACGCACAAGTACCTGGAGCTTGGTCACTCGGAGCGGCCGGTGTTCGACATGATGCTGCGGTACGCCACCAGCGAAGACGGCGCCCTGCACGCCGAGAAATACTTCTGGACGGTCAATGACGAGTTCGCCACGATGCGGCCGGCGTTCCGCAACCGCCAGATCGTCGCCCTCGCCCGCGTGACGTGCAGCGAGTACGGCTACGCCGCTCCGGGCTACGCGGACGCCTGCGGCCTGCTGGGAGTCGAGGCGTAAGCGCCCCGCACATTCCGCCTGCAAACGCGCGAAACCGCAAGCGACAGTCGCTTGTGGTTTCGCCTTTTTTCGCGTCCGCTTATTCCCGCGTAATCACTTCGTCCAGGTTCAGCAGCACGCGGGCGACCCCCGTCCAGGCGGCGGCCTCCGTCGCATCAACGCCTGCCGGCAGTGACTTCGGCGAAATGGCCGCTGCGGCGTCCGCGTCGCGCGCGAATGCCGATCGCTCCGCCGCCAGCAGCTCACGCAAACGCTCTAGTTCGAGCGGCTCGGGCGACCGGCTCACCGCACAGCGGAAGGCGAATGCCAGCCGCTCGTCATCACTTTCCGATGCCTCCGTCAGCGCCTTGAGCGCCATGCCCTGGGCGAACTCGATGAACGCCCGGTCGTTCGCCAGCGTGAGCGCCTGGAGCGGAGTATTGGAACGGACGCGCCGCGTGCAGGTGGAGTTGGCGTCCGGCGCGTCAAAGGTCGGCATCATCGGGTGCGGACTGGAGCGCCAGAACAGGGTGTACATGCCGCGGCGATAGCGGTCTTCCCCGGTGCTTTCGGTCCAGCCCTTGTTGTTCTGCGTAAACAGGTAGATGCCCTCCGGCTGCGGCGGGGAGACGGGTTTCCCCGCCATCTTGTCGGACAGCAGGCCGGCCGCAGACAGGCACGCGTCGCGAATAGTCTCGGCTTCGAGCCGCACGCGCGACTGGCGGGCCAGCAGGCGGTTCCGCGGATCGCGGGCCAGCAGGTCCTCCCGCGTCGCCGACGACTGCCGGTACGTCGCGGAAGTGACGATCAGGCGATGCAGCTGTTTGTTCGACCACTGCAGCCGTATGGCCTCGGCCGCCAGCCAGTCCAACAATTCGGGATGCGACGGCAGCGAACCCTGGGTGCCGAAGTCGTTTTCGGTTTCGACGAAACCCACGCCGAAGAATCGCTGCCAGGTGCGGTTGACGAGAACTCGCGCGGTCAGCGGGTTCTCCGGCGACGTCAGCCACTTTGCGAGGTCGAGCCGCGTCGCGCGTCCGGCGCCTTCCGGGAGATGCGGCAGGACAGCCGGCACGCCTGGAGTCACCAACGCCCCCTTGCGCAGAAAGTCGCCGCGGATCATGACGTGCGACTCGCGCGGTTGCGGCAGCTCGCGCATCACCAGCGTGGTCGTAATCGACGACTTCAAGCTTGTCTCCTGCTGCCGGAGCACATGCACGCGATCCTTGGCGGCGAGCCAGTCTGCATCACAGTTGAGGTAGAAGTCTCGCAGTTTCTGCGCCTGTTCGGCCGTGCGGGCGTCTGTCGCCGTCATGAGCGCCGACTTCAACTCAGGAGTCAGGAGCAACGCGTCGCGCGACGCGCGCGTCACCCACAGCCGGAAGCACCCGATCTGGTACTGCGTCTGTTGCGGGACCTTCTGTTCCAGCCGGAGCGTCCACTCGGCCTCGCCGCCGTCGATCGGCAGCGGGGTGACAAACGTGGCGATGCGGCGGACATGCATCGATCCCGAGGCGACGTTGATCGACCAGCCGGTCTTCGCGTCGCCGTCGATCGCGTAGGCGATCGGATTGTTCTCCTGCGAATGGTCGGCAAAGGCGGCATCGATCGTGCGGCGGAACTGGTCGAGCGGCTGCGCCGTGTCGGCCTCCGCGGGCCGCACAAACAGCTGCGCTTCGCCCAGAACGAAGTTGCCATTCGCGCCGAGTCCCGGTCCCGTCAGCGGCAGCGACGCATGCGGCAGGACTTCCAGCCGTACCGCCGTGACGCCGTCCAGCGGCGAACGGAACGTGACGTCGTACACATCCCCATCAGGAATCTTGCCTTCGACGAGCATGACACCGTCGCCGCCGATGTTGATCGTCGCCCCGCCGATGGAGACGGCCTGTTCCGGGTGGACCACCTCCCATTGCGGGTCGCCGGCCGACATCAGCGTCGCCTCCCACTGCGCCTGCTGGGCGAGGCGTTGCTCCTGAACGGACTTCAGCTGGGCCTCGGCGGCAGCTATCTCCGGGGCGAGGCGCTGCAGCGCCGCCGCCTGCTCAGGCGTCGGCAGCATCAGCTTCGGTTCGAGGCCGTCGGCGTCGTTGTTGTCGGCCGTGTTGTTGAGGATTGCGAAGAACCGGTAGAAATCCCGCTGTGACAGCGGATCAAACTTGTGGTCGTGGCACTGCGCGCAGGCCAACGTGAGGCCCAGCCACACCGTGGCCGTGGTGCCCACGCGGTCCACGACGTTCTCAGTGCGGAATTGTTCGTCGTCGGTCCCCCCTTCTTCGTTCGCCAGCGTGTTGCGGTGGAATCCGGTAGCCACCAGTTGCTCGGTCGTTGGATTCGGCAGCAGGTCACCGGCGAGCTGATTGATGGTGAACTGGTCGAACGGCTCATCCGAGTTAATGGCCGAAACCACCCAGTCGCGATACGGCCACATCGAACGCGCCCCGTCGATCGTGAAGCCGTTGGAATCCGCGTACCGCGCCGCATCGAGCCAGTGCCGCCCCCAGCGTTCGCCATAGCGCGGCGATGCCAGCACGGCGTCGACCAGGTTCTCATACGCGGCAGGCGACGGATCGGCGACGAACGCCTCGACGTCGGCCGGTTCGGGAAGCACTCCGAGCAGATCGAGATGCAACCGGCGGATCAACGTGACGCGATCCGCTTCGGGCGAGGGTTCCAGCCCCTCCTGTTCCAGCGCGCTCGCGATGAACGCGTCGATCGCATTCTGCAGCCGGGCCGGGTCCTGAACCACGGGCGGGGAGACGACGTTCAGCGGCTGGAACGACCAGTGACTGCTCGTGACGACGGACTCGGTGGCGAACTCGTCGGCCGGATGCGGAGCGCCGGCGTCGATCCATTTCTGAAACAATTCGATCTCGGCGTCGGTCAGCGGATCGGCGTCGAGCGGCATGCGCGGGACGTCCTTCATCGTGCCGCGAAGGGCCGCGATGAGCAGGCTCTCGCCGGCCTTGCCGGGAACGATTGCGGGGCCGGAGTTGCCTCCTTGAATGCCGAG
>JAEUIG010000237.1 GCA_016795125.1 Planctomycetaceae bacterium
CAGCGGCTCGGCGGGAGCCTCGCCCGGCTTTGCACAATAATTCAGGGGACAGGCAAAGCCCATTCGACTGGTCTGTCCGTCAATTGTTGTCAGCCGGCAGAATCGCGAGCGAAACAGCGCTCCCTAGCGCCAGATTCACCATGGAGGACACGGAGACCGCGGAGAAGAATCAGGAGTTGAGCGCTTTTTCTCAGTGTCCTCCGTGTTCTCCGTGGTGAACTTCCTTCCATTGCGGAGGTTGGCGCGGCTGACAATGCTCAATGGACGGAGCACGACAATTATTGTGCAAAGCCGCCTCGCCCTCCCGGAAGAGCGGCTTGGCGGGAGCTTCGCCGTCCCGGGGGCAGCCTCACATGCCGGGCAATCGGCAGCAGGCGGGGCCGCAGGGGCCGGCTTCCATCGGCGGGCATCCGCCGGAGATTGGCAGCGAACCGGACATGGTCCCGATGGCGGTCGCGCTCATCAGCTTTTCCAGCCGCGAGCCTGCGCACTTTGGACATTTGCCGGGGCGTTCGTCCCGGCGGACGAGGGCCTCAAAGACGTGCCGGCAATCGGGACACTGGAATTCAAACAGAGGCATGAGGTCAGTCGTTCGTCAATTGGTCGGTCGTTGCGGGCGGCTCGTGGACCTTCAGCTGCGCCGGTTGCGTGCCATGAGGTTCCGCCGACTCGAGGTCGTACATGGCGTGTCCCTGCTGCGAGCGGCCCACGGGAAGGAACGTATTCTGCCCCTGGTGCTGCGACGTGCCGGGGAACATCGAGGGACCGGGGAGCATACTCCGCGGGATGGCTTCCGTCGAAGGTGAGTGTCCGGACGACGGCGCCCGCAGGTCCATCACGACGACCAGCATGGCGCAGGCGGCTGTGACTGCGACGAACGGCAGCCAGCCGTTGAACCGCGACGCCGGGCCGGGAGATTCGTCGAGCCGCCGGATGCGGTTCGACAACTGGGGCCAGAGGCTCCCCCCGACGTCGTAGGTCCGGTTGCGATCGCTGGACTCGAGCACGCGTTGCATGCCCCGCAGGCGCTTGTAATGCGCGCGGCAGCCGGGGCACTGCGCCACATGCTGACGCAGGCTTTCGCGCCGCGCCGCCTCGGGCAGGTCTTCACCCACGCACAAGGCGAGATCGATTCTGGCTTGACGACAATTCATGACCACCACTCAAAACCGTGTGCCACGCCCCATCCCTGATTCTACGCATTCGCCCCGGCGCCCGTGCCGAGACGGCGTTCCCAAATCTCCTGAAACCGGTTCCGCGCCTCCGCCAGCCGCCACCGGATCGTCGCTTCCCGGCGATTCAGAATCGCCGCGATCTCCGACGTCGAAAACCCTTCCAGGTCGCGGAGCACCAGGACAATCCGGTACTTCTCAGGCAATCGTTCGATGACCTGCCACACCTCCTGCTGCAGGTCGCGTTCCGCCCGCTGGTCGGCCGCCGGAGGATCGGGCCACCGGTCGCGATGCGCGTCGGTGAACAGCATCCCCCAGATCCGCCGCTTCTTCCGCCGCAGGTAGTCCAAGGTGACGTTCACCCCGATGCGGAACATCCAGGGGCCGAACCGCCGGGAAGCGTCGTACTGGTCCAGGCGCTCGTACACGCGCAGGAATGCCTCCTGCGCGAGGTCCTCCGCCAGGTCCGGGTCGCGGACGAACCGCTGAATCACCCGCAGCAGACGACGTTCGTACCGCCGGACCAGTTGCCCGAAGGCCTCGTGGTCCC
The DNA here is from genome assembly GCA_016795125.1 of Planctomycetaceae bacterium. Taxonomy (GTDB): domain Bacteria; phylum Planctomycetota; class Planctomycetia; order Planctomycetales; family Planctomycetaceae; genus JAEUIG01. The sequence goes on from JAEUIG010000237.1 coordinate 1,723, forward strand.
CCAGGCGGGCGTCCTCGACCAGCCGTGCGTCGCTCGACGGGTTGCCCTCGTCCAGGGCTTCTGCCATATCCGCCGCACGCTGCTGTTGTCCGATCGCCATCGGCAATTGTCCGACTGGGTTTCGGCTCAAATTACGCTCGGCACTGCCCATACGTTGGAACTTTCTGGCCGGAATGCCGGGGGCCTCCGCAGCAGAATCACTATAAACCGTGCGTTCAGCGGGCGGAATAGCAGCGGGTGGCGAGGGAACTTCTGACCAGCCGCGACCGTAAGGGAGCGTACTGGGTGGCGCTCCCTTACGGTCGCGGCTAGTTCAGGGTTGGCTAGTTTCCCGCGTAGATGCGGTCCAGGGCCGCTTTCAGGTCCAGCCGGCGGAACGTCAGGCCGGTGCCCGGATCGTGCACCGGGACGCCGGTTTCCTGCATGAGAGCCAGCATGGCGTCTGGCAGCGTCGGGCCGTGCGGCCGCCAGTCGTAGCCGGTCTGGCTGATGGCTTCCCGGAGGATGATCGCCGCTCCGCAGACGAGCGCATTGGACGACGACGTCGCACTTCCCGGCACGGCGAGGACCACCTTCGCGTGCCGGTCCTGGTGCACGACGTCCTGTCCGGGGACGACGGCGCCGATGGCGAAGCAATGCGGTTGAGACGCCGGCCACGAAATGCCGTCCGTGAAGTTGTGATTCCCGGTGGGAGCGCTGACCCAGATGCCCAGTTCGTGCAGCTTCACGAGCTTGTCGTCGATGTCGGTGGCGACCGGTTCGGCGTGGGCCTGGTCGTCGACCGGGGCCAGGTTGATCGTCGTGATGCGGTACTGCTCGTGATTCTCGATCACCCATTGCAGCGCGCGGGCCAGCGGCACGCCGTCGCTGACGTTGCAATGGCAGCATTCGAGGCTGCGGACGACGGCCAGCTGATCGTTGAAGGCCACACCCTGCTTGCCGCCAAAGTTGATGGAGGAGGGGACGCCGATGGTCGTGCCGTGGTAGCCGCGTCCTTCATGTTTGGGGTCGTCGTCGCCGTCGACCGCATCGTACGTGACGAGGACCTTCGGGATGTCACCGTCGGAATTGGACCATTCGGGCTTCGACAGGTCGCAGCCGTCGTCGAGCAGGGCCAGCGTCTGCCCGCTGCCAAAGGTGAGCCGGTCACCGTAGGCGCTCCAGGCGGCGGTGACGCCCGCATGCTCAAAATCGACCGGCAGGGTCGGCTCGGCTGCGGAGACGGAGAACGCGAGCAAAGGCAGGCTCAGCAATGCGAGAGCGACGGATCGCATGAACGTGCTTCCTTCGGGAGAGAAAGTTGCGCCGGTGGTGTGAACTAAAGCAGGGGTGATGCATTCGTTCACCGGGGCTTCCCTGCGGTCCAGCCCCGGCCACCCGGTGACATCGTTCTCGCGGCAATCCGTTCGCCCTCGCTGGCGCGTCGGGCTGGTGGAAGCCGATCCCGGACGTGCGCGTGACAATCTAGATCTGCCAGAACAGCGATTCGCGCGGCGACTGGTAGCTCACGTTGAGATGCGGCGTTTCCAGACGTTTGCCGTCGTGCAGGCTCTGGACGCCGGCCTGGGTGAGGCCGGTCGTGAGGAGCGTGCGCTCAATCGGATAGGGGGGCTTGCCGGTCAGGAACATCTCCTCCGCCTTCGACATGAGTGCAGCCGAGTACACCACGTTGGGGTTGGGCGGGAGCTGGAACAGCGTCGAGATGTTTTCGCCTCCCTTGAGGCGTGCGGCGAAGTTGAAGTCGCCGACGAGTCCGTTCATGAGCAGCATGGTGGCCTTGAGGCCGTCGGCGTACTCGAATCGGTACGCGATCGGCTCCTTGACCCACTCGTGCATCTGCTGCTTCGTGGGATAGCGATCGCTCGTGCGAATCGTTTCGGATTGCGCCAACATGTGGCTGCGCGAGAGGCAGGCTTCGAACAGCGACGGGTCCCATCCGCCGGCGGACCAGCTCCCGGTTTCCATCGCGTCCCACACCTGCTGGCCGCGCAGCGCGTGCATGGAGACGACGCCGGTCTCGCCCCCTTTGCGGCGCTCGACCATGCACTGGATCGTTTCGAGAGCGTGGAAGTCGTAGGAGTCCGGGCCGCCGACGGCGACGCTCATGGCCTCTTCGACTTCCGCGCCGTAGGGCAAGTCGACCGACGGCATGCGGAACGTCACTGGCAGCGAGGAACCGGCCAGGAACGGGAACTTCAGCTCGCGCGCGTCCTGCACCATCTCGAGCGCCCAGTCGTAGTTCCACGACAGGTGTTTGTCGTTGAAGATCGGCGCGGTTTTTCCATCTTCGCGGTAGACCTTGGTGATCTGCTTGAACAGTTCGTAGCGCGGGTACTTGGTCTGGCCGATCTCGGTCTTGTCGTAGTTGCCGTGCTCGCCGATCAGCAGGACGCAGTCGACGTCGAGTGTGTCCTTGCCGCAGCGAAGCGCTTCGGCGACCGTCGGATAGATCGTAAATCCGAACTCCTCCGCGCGGCTGCGGCTCTGGTCGTTCTCGCCGATCTGATCGACGTAGGCGGAGACGACGTCGATCTCCGGGTGATGCCACTTCCCCTGCATGGGATAACCGTGCAGGAACCGCTCCGGCATGTGCCAGGCGTGCGAGCCGTAGTACCAGATGGTGGTGACGACGCACATCCGCAGCCGCTTGCCGGCAGGAGGTGCGGCGAGGAGACGCCCATCGGGGGAGTACAGCGAAGCGCCGAGGTACGCGGCGCCGGCGGTCTGGAGGAAGTGACGTCGGTTCATCTGATTTACCTCAACGATTCGAGTCCAAATTCAAACATCAACATCGAGTTCGTTCGCGGAGTAATGAAACCACAAAGACACCAAGAGCACAAAGACGGATTGTTCTTTGTGGCCTTCGTGTCTTTGTGGTGAAATGATTTCGCAAGTCAGTCTACGAATGATCTGCGTCAATACCTTTCAATCCGCGTCATCCGCGCTCCATTCTTTACGACCACAGTTCCGCGATCGGGCTCCCGTCGCGGATGATCGGCGTCGGACGGCCGGAGAAGTCCTGGATGGCGGTGTTGCGAAAATCGATCTTGAGGTGCTGGTAAATCGTCGCCAGGAAATCTTCCGGAGAAACGCGGCGGTCGGTCACGGTTTCGCCGCGTGGATCGGTCGCGCCGATGACCTGGCCGGTGCGGACGCCGCCGCCGGCGAACAGCATCGAACCCGCGCCCGGCCAGTGGTCGCGACCCGGCTGGACGATGCCTGCCGCGGCGCTCGCCACGCCCCCTCCGCTGCTCGCGACGTACGAAATCCGCGGCGTGCGCCCGAACTCGCCGGTGACGATCACCAGCACACGCTTGTCGAGTCCGCGCTGATACACGTCTTCGATCAATGCGCTCACCGCCTGATCGACGTACGGCATGCGGAAGGAGAGCGCGTCGAATACGTGATGATTGACGGCATGGTCGTCCCAGTTCTGCACGCGGCCGCACAGGGGACCGTCGAACTCGGTCGTCACGACGTCGACGCCCGCTTCGACGAGCCGCCGGGCCATGAGGCACTGCTGTCCCCACTGGTGCCGGCCGTAGCGATCGCGCAGGGGGTCCGGTTCACGGCTGAGATCAAACGCCGTTCGCGTCTCGGCGCTGAGCAGCATGTTGACCGCCTGCGACTCGAAGTTGTCAGTTGCGGCAAGCAAACCCGACTGGTCGACGGTGCGCGGCAACTGGTCGAGCGATGCGCGCAGCGAGACGCGTCCCTCCAGTCGAGACCGTTGCGAAACATCGGCCAGACCGATGTTCGGCACTTCAAACTCCGG
>JAEUIG010000300.1 GCA_016795125.1 Planctomycetaceae bacterium
CCGCGGCGCTAATCGTCGGCGACGCAGGACTCACGCACAGCCAGTCGCTCGTCTACCGGGTGCGCCAGGGGTCGTTGAACGAGATCACGCTGCGCGCGCCGCTCGGCCTCAGTCTCAAGCGCATTGCCGGTCCGGACGTCGGCGGCTGGGAACTGTCCGACCAGGGAGACGCGCGGCAGTTCCGGGTCTTCCTGCGGCGGGCGGTTGACGATGAGACGGCGCTGACGATCGAGTTCCACCAGCCGCTGTCGGTGACCGATCAGCCGCAGACGGTCGCCGTCCCGGAAATCTCGCTGGAAAACGTCACCCGCGAGACGGGAACGATCGGGATCTTTGCGGCGGAACATTTTGTCGTGCGAGCGACGGCGGCGGGGGGAACGCAGATCAATGCCAGCACGTTTTCCGCGCCGTTGATCGGCGGCTTGCCGTCGGAGGCGGCGCGGCTGGCGTTTCGTTTCTCAGCGCGGCCCGTCGGCGTCGAACTGTCCGTTTCGCGCCGGCAGCCGGAAACGCGCGCGGTCGTGCAGCACGGCGTGCGCGTCGAGCTTCGCAAGCTCCACATCGCGTCGAGAATGGCGATCGAGCTGGCCGGTGCGCCCCGGCTCGCGCTGTCGTTCGACCTGCCGGCCGGCTATCTCCCGCTCAATGTGCAGGCCCAGTACCTGGCCGACTGGTACGTCTCCGGCGCAGACGACGCGCGCGTCCTGACCATCGAACTCGATCAGCCGCGAACCGGCGCCATCGAGGTCGTGCTGGAAGGCCACATCCAGCGTCAGCCGGACGATGCGGCCGCGGCGATCGACCTGCCGCAGCCGCTGTCCGTCAACCGGCTGCAGTCGCAGCTCGCCGTGTGGCTGGACTCCAGCTACTCCGCCACGCTCGAGACGCTCGGGGAATGGAAGTCGATTGACCCGGCCCTGCTGGCGGACGTTGTACGGGGATTGAATCCGCAGCCGCCGCAGTTCGCGTTTCAGTCGACCTCCGGCGCGCCGCAAGCGGTGACTGTCAGCGTGTCGCGGGCGACGCCGCAGCTCTCCGCCGACGCCATCACGCTCGCCGCGGTCAGCGAGTCGTCAGTCGATTACGGGCTGACGCTGCGGTGGCGCATCCGGCAGGCGGCGGCGGAGACGTTCGTGATCGTCACGCCCGGCTGGCTGAAAGGACTGCTGGAGTTCACCGGTGCGGGAATTCGCGACGTCGCGCAGGCGGACGTTCCCGACGGCCGCGTCCGCTGGACCATCACGCTTGTTGATCCGGTCGAGATCGAGTACCTGCTCTCCGCCGTCGCTACCTTGCCGCCGCCCGCCAATCTGCAGGTCGCGCTGCCCGACGTGCAGTTCGAACAGCCGGGAGACGGAGGGACATTCACCCCGCTGGCCACGCAGGCCCAGTACGCGGTGCTGGTCAACCTGTCGGGATGGCAGATGTCGCCCGTCGATCCGGCGCTCATGAACTCGATTTCCCGCGATGAACTGCCGTTTGAACTCCGCGATGAGCTGCTCAACCAGGCGATGGAGATTGTGCGGATCGCGGCCGGCAGCACGCCGGCGTGGAAACTGGAACGGCTGCAACAGGTGGCGGCCTCCGAAGCGACCGTCACCGCGTGCGATCTCCAGACCGCGCTCGACTACGACGGCAGCTGGCGGATGAAGGCCATCTACACCGTGCGGAACCGGGGCCGGCAGTTCCTGGCGCTGAACATCCCCGAGGGCGCGCGCGTCCTCTCGGTGTTTGTGCGCGGCGCCCCGTCGCGCACGGTGCTGACCACGCTCCAGGACAAGCCGGTGCAGCTCGTCGCACTCCCACAGACGAGCGTTTCCGACCTGTCGTTCGACGTCGAATTGGTCCTGGCCGGACGACTGCCCGCTCCGCTGCCGGAGGGATTCCACCCCGCGGCTCGGCAGATCGAACTTCCTGCGCCGACCGTGGTGACCCGCGAACAGGCGGAGGCCGGCGGCCGTGCCGACCTGGGAACGCCCGTCATCCACACGCAGTGGCGCGTGCAGTTGCCGGACGGAATTGACGCGATGATCGTCGACGGGGCGGGCCGGTCGAATGTGACGCCGGATGTGACCGATCTGGTTCTCGCACGCGTGGAGGCGGACATCTTTGCATGCGTTCAAGTGCTGCGGGATCCCTTCGCCAGCAAGCAGCAGAAGGCCGTCGTGGCGAACAACCTGAAGAGCCTGAACCTGACGCTGCAGCAGCACGCCGCGCAATCCGGCAGCGATCCTTACAGCAGCGGGCCGGACATCGGCGTTCAACAGCCGGCGCGCGCCGAGTCGCTGGCGCGGAATCGAGAACTCCAGAAACAGGTCGAGGACAACGTCCGCGAGTTCGAAGCGGCGAATGGAGTGCTGGACGGCACGGCGACGCTGCAGGTCCCCGCGTCCAGCGACGACGGCCGCGCCTACATCATGTCGAACTCCGCGCAGATTCTGGACGACAACGGCGACTTCGGCGTCGCCGGGGCGACCCCCGAATCCGACAAAACGCGTTTCAATTTCTCGCTCACCCAGCCGCAGGTGACGCCGATGTTCGAGGAGAACCTGGCCGCTCGCAAAGGGGGCCGCGGCGAACTGCGGCAGCAGCTCCAGGAACAGTCGGTCGACGAAGCGGAGCAGCTCTCGCGACGATTGCGCGAGTCGGGAGTCGGTGAACTGGAATCACACACGATCCGGGACGGTCAACCATTACAGGCGTCGGAGCGATGGTATTGGGAGGACAACGGCAACGTTCAACCCCGCGCCGGCCAGACATGGAACTTCCGCCGCTTCTCCGATTACTACGCGGATAACACCCTGGCGCTCGGCGCGGTGGAATTCGGCGGATTTGTCGGCGGTGAGTTCGATACGCAGGCCGGCGCGCCGGCGTGGACCTCGGCCGGCGGACTCTCGCTCCCGCTGACGATCCCCGCGGCCGAGCAAGAACTGCGGTTTTCCAAGGTCGGCGGCGACCCGAAACTCACGCTCTCCATCCGTCCTCGCCGCACGCTCACGCTCGGCCTGGGGGCGCTCTGGACGGCCGTCTGTCTCCTCGGCGGCATCTGGCTCCTGCGCACCGCCACCCGCAACGAGGGCCGCGAGGCCTGGCGCGCGGTTCCCAAGGCGATGATGGCCGTCGGCCTGCTCGGGTTCCTGCTGATCCCCGGCGACTTCCGATGGGTCCTGTTCGCGGCCTTCGCTCTCGGCGCCCTGGCCTACGCCGTCCAGCTCCGCCACCACCCCGTCACCGACGAAGAGTAGTTGGAGTTGAGCCTTCGAGCCGCTTTGCGCAGAACCCCCGGCACGCGTGTATTGACTCCCGGGTGCCGCGGCTCCCGGGTGTTCTGTGGGTCGATCCGGGGGCTGACGCCGGCCAGTTCGCGGAGAGACTGGTTGAGCGGGCCTACTCGGACCGGCGGAACAGGAACTCGTTGCAGCCGAGTGCGCCGCCGACGGTGACGAGGCTGGAGAGTTCGAAGCCGCGGGACTGCAGGAACGCGAGAACGTCTTCCGGCCGGGCGACTTCGAAGGGCCAGCCGCCGATCCAGTCGACGAGGTCGTACCACCAGTGCATGCCGCGCTGTCCCGGACCGCCTGCGGGCGGGGCGATTGGCGACGGCGTCGGGGTCAGCCTGATCCGGCTGAGGAGGAGGCCGGCGAGAGTGATCGGCAGGCGGTAAAACGCGATCCGCCACGCGGCCCAGATGCCGCCGAGGACGACGACGCAGGGCGTTTTCAGAAACCCTGGGCACTGCTGATACAACTTTTTGACGCGCTTCCAGCAATCG
>JAEUIG010000312.1 GCA_016795125.1 Planctomycetaceae bacterium
GTTCGCCGGGGCCGGTGTTCGCGGCGGCACGATGTACGGCACGTCGGACAAAGACGCGGCCTATCCGGTCGATCAGCCGGTGTCGCCCGCCGACCTGGGCGCCACGATTTACTCGGCGCTCGGCATCTCGCCCGACACGCGCATCCCCGATCCGCAGGGTCGTCCGGTGTCGCTCGTCGAGGATGGCCGGCCGCTGACGGAGCTCTTTGGATGAGCGGCGCTGCCTCAAGTCGACTGGCTCGAATTGCAGCTTGCTGTTTCGCGGCAACACAGCGGCAGCGCTGTTCCGTGACTGTGGCGACATTCATTCTCGCGGGTCTCTTGAACGCCGGCCGTGCCGACGAACTCGAGTTCTTCGAGAAAGAGGTCCGCCCGCTGCTCGTCGAGCGCTGCTTCCAGTGCCACAGCGGCGATGAGCGCGAGGGAGGCCTGCGGCTTGATTCGCGGTTCCTGATCCTGAAGGGGGGCGAGTCCGGTCCCGCCGTGCAGTCCGATCAACCTGAGACCAGCCTGCTCCTCAAGGCGATTGAGTACCTCGACGAGCCGAAAATGCCTCCGGACGGAAAACTCGCCGATGCGGAGATCGACACGTTGCGCCGGTGGATCATGCAGGGCGCGCCGTGGCCGTCCACTGACGACGTTGACGCCGCGCCGCAGGCTGCAGACTCCGCCTGGACTCCTACCGACAAACAGCGCAGCTGGTGGGCGTTCAAGCCGGTGCACCAACTGGCGCTGCCCTCGGTTCAGAATCGATCGTGGCCGCAGAACGGCATCGACCAGTTCATCCTCGCTGGCCTGGAGGAACACGGCCTTTCGCCGGCAGCGCCGGCCAGATCGGCAACGTGGCTGCGGCGCGTGACGTTCGATCTCACCGGCCTGCCGCCGACTCCCGAGGAAATCGACGCGTTTGTCCCGGAGGACTCGCCGGCGCTGCGTGTGCAGACGGTCGAACGGCTCCTTGCCGCGCCGACGTACGGTCAGCGGTGGGGCCGGCACTGGCTCGATATCGTCCGCTATGCCGACTATCACGACGGCGACGCCAAGGCCCGCGATGCCAACTGCGAGCCGATGAACGCCTGGCGCTATCGCGACTGGGTCGTCGACTCCTTCAATCGCGATCTGCCCTTCGATCAGTTCATCGTCCACCAGATCGCCGGGGATCTGCTTCCCGATCCCGCCGGCGGCGAATTCTACGCTGACGGACTGGTCGCGACGACGTTCCTCTCCAACGGGGTTTGGGATCGCGGCGACGCCGACAAGGAGAAGATGCTCAGCGACATGGTCGACGACAACGTCGATACCATCGGCAAGGCCTTCATGGGACTGACGCTCGGCTGTGCCCGCTGTCACGACCACAAGTTTGATCCGATTTCGCAGCAGGACTACTACGGTCTTGCCGGAATCTTCTACAGCACGCACGTCCTGAAGGACCTGGGAGGCAAGGGGGCCAACTATTTTCTCAATCGCGTTCCCATGGCGGAGCGGTCGTTCGTAGAACAGCGGGATTCGCAGGTTCAGCAGATCGCCGACTGCAACACGAAGATCAAGGCGCTCGACGACAAGAACCCGCGATCACCGGAAGAAGACACCGAACGAACGGCCCTGATTCAGCAGCGCGACACGCTGCAGGCCTCGCTGCCAGCGGAGCCTCCCTATGCCGAAGCGGCTGTCGAAGGCGGCACGCCGGGGAGCCTGTTCCCCGGCATTCAGGACGTGCCGGTGCACATCCGCGGCAGCTACACGCGCCTGGGAACGGTCGTCCCGCGCCACATGCCGGTCTTCCTGTCTGCAGAAAGCCAGCCGCCAATCAGTCACGGCAGCGGGCGGCGGGAACTCGCCGCATGGGTTGCTTCATCTGAGAATCCGCTGACAGCACGAGTCATCGTGAATCGCGTCTGGCAGTGGCACTTCGGAGCGGGACTGGTCCGTACGCCCAACAACTTCGGCCTGCTGTCGGAGCCGCCCTCGCATCCGGAACTGCTGGACTGGCTGGCCTCGCGGTTCGTCGCCGAGGGCTGGTCGATCAAGTCGCTGCACCGGATGATCGTGCTCTCGGCGACTTACGCGCAGTCGGCGGAAGCGACACCGGACAAACTGCAGCAAGACCCCGAGAACCGTTACCTCGCCCGCTTCCTGCCGCGACGGCTGGAAGCCGAAGCCATTCGCGACGCCATGCTGTCGGTCACCGGCCGGCTCGACACCGCGGCCGGCGGACCGGCGGGAGACGATCTGAACTCGACGCGCCGGTCGCTCTACGTGCAGACAGCCCGCTGGGACCGCGGCAGCTTCGCCATGCTGTTCGACGCCGCCAACATGGACGCCAGCGACGAGAAGCGCACGATCAGCACCGTCGCGCCGCAGGCATTGTTCCTGCTGAATCACCCGTTCACTATGGACCGAGCCCGCGATCTTGCAGCGCGGCTCCAGAAAGATGCGCCCGGTGTTGGATCGGACATCGACGCCGCGCGACTGCAGCGGGCCTACAATCTCCTTTTCGGCCGCTCGCCGACTCAAAAAGAATCGGAGATCGGCCTCGCGATTGTAGAATCAGACGCCACAACAGGCTGGACCGATCTGGCCCACATCCTGCTGGCGACGAACGAGTTTGTGTACGTCGAGTAGATTGATGAACGAAGTCAGCAAAGCGAATGAGTTCCCGACCCCGTAGGGGTTACATCCATTAGCCGGTGGCTGAGCGCAGCGACGCCACCGGACCGACTGACACGAGAATCTGGAGCATCCCGAAGGGATGCCATCCGACGATTGCGAGGACGTGACATGCTGGCATCCCTTCGGGATGCGATCCATTTGTTCCGGAATCCGGCGGTGTCGCTGCGCTCAACCGCCGGCTAATTGCTGGCAACCCTTCGGGTTGGAGCCTCGCAATCAGGGCGCACTGCGACAAGGTCCCCTCACCGACTGCCCAACCGTTACTCAGCATGACTGCGCAGGATCGACAGATGAATTCGGTCAGTTTATCCCGCCGCCAGCTGCTCGCACGCAGCGGATGCGGGTTCGGCATGCTGGCCCTGACGGACCTGCTCGCCGCGAATCAGCCGGACCGCGTGACGCAGCCGTTTGCCGTACGCGACCCGCACTTTGCGCCGCGCGCGAAGCGCGTCATCTTTCTGTATATGCCGGGCGGGCCGTCGCATGTCGACATGTTCGACCCCAAGCCGCGCCTGGAAGTCGACGCCGGCAAGCCGCTCCCGTTCGCCAAGCCCAAGCTCGAACGGACGAAGACGGGGAACCTGCTCCCCTCTCCCTGGAAGTTCTCGCGGCACGGCGAATCGGGGATTGAGGTCAGCGAACTGCTGCCGCACACGGCCGGCTGCATCGACGACATCTGCGTCGTGCGGTCGATGTACGCCGACAACATCAACCACACCGGCGCCGCCCTGCAGATGTGCACCGGCGAGCAGGCCTTCTCGCGGCCGAGCCTGGGGTCGTGGCTGACGTACGGCCTCGGGTGCGAAAGCCAGAACCTGCCGTCGTTCGTGGTCGTGAGCCCGGCCGCCGTCTTTCAGGGCGCTCAACTGTGGGCCTCGAGCTTTCTGCCGAGCGCCTACCAGGGAACGCTGGTCCGGGACCTCAACCATCCCATCGCCAACCTCGACGATCCCGGCGGTGCGCTCGGCCGTCAGCGCGCAAAGCTGGACGCCCTGCGCCAGCTCAACGAGTTGAACAAGGCCGATAGCGCCATCGAAGGCCAGCTGGATGCGCGGATCGCCTCGTTTGAACTGGCCTACCGCATGCAGAGCGCTGCGCCGGAGGCGTTCGACCTTGCCCGCGAATCGTCCACGATGCATCAACTGTACGGGACCGATCAGCCGGAGACCGAGCTGTTCGGCAAGCAGTGCCTGCTGGCGCGACGACTGGTGGAACGAGGCGTGCGGTTCGTGCACCTGTTTAACGCGCCCGAGAACAACACCTGGGATCAGCACAGCGGTCTGAAGGAGAATCTCCCCAAGCGCTGCCAGGCGATCGACCGGCCCGTGGCGGCGCTGCTCACCGACCTCAAGGCCCGTGGCCTCCTCGACGATACGCTGGTCCTCTGGGGCGGCGAGTTCGGCCGCACGCCGACCGCCGAAGGGGACAACGGCCGCGAGCATCACCCGTTCGGCTTTA
>JAEUIG010000319.1 GCA_016795125.1 Planctomycetaceae bacterium
TCATCGCGATGTCGCCTGTGTGGCCGTGCTCGGCGTTTTTCGCGCGGGCGATTTCGCGGCCTTCCTCCATGTGGTTGGCGTCCACATCGCAGACGGCGACGCAGTTGGCGAACGCCATGGCGTTCGGGCCGACGCCGTGCCAGCGGTCGCCGGTGCCGATGCAGCCGAGAATCGGCCGCTCATTAGGACTGGCGAAGCCGAATGCCCGGGAGGATTCGCTGGTAAACCAGTAGGGGAGAATGGCGCCGGCGGCGGCGGCGGTGGACGTCTTGAGGAAGTTCCGGCGGGTCTGACTCACGGCGCGGCTCCTGGTGTAACGAAGGATTCTGGGAGGAACAGGATTGTAACCGAGTCGAACGCCGAGTGACGAGTGTGGGGCGGGGCGCGGGCGGCAGTATCCAATTGCCGCGTCATGCGGTCGTCGCGTACGATGGGGAGCCACGGAGCGCTGCGCCGCGTTGCCGCAAGGTTTGCCCCAGTCGAAAACTGCTGATGGCCCCACCGCCCGCGAGTCCGCGACCGGAAGACATGCCCACCGCGGCGATGTCGTCCCTCGATGCCGCCGCTCTCGACGGGCCTGCCCCCGATGAACGGGCCGCAACTGCGCCGCAGGACGACATCGAACCGCGCCGCCTGGGCGAATTCCGCCTGCTGCGGCGACTCGGCTCCGGCGGCATGGCCGAGGTCTGGCTGGCCGAACAGACCTCGCTGCACCGGCACGTCGCGCTCAAGCTGCTCCGCCGCGAACTGACCACTGACGGCACATACGTCCGGCGGTTCGAGACCGAAGCCAAGGCGGCCGCCGGACTCAATCACCCCAACATCGTGCAGGTCTATACCGTCGGCGAAGTCGACGGCCAGCATTACATCGCGCAGGAATACGTCCAGGGACAGACGCTCAAGACGCTGCTGACCCGCAAGGGGCCGCTCGGTGCGCAGGTGGCCCTGCACATCATGCGGCAGGTGGCGACGGCGCTCATCGCCGCCGCCGAGCGGGGCATCGTGCATCGCGACATCAAGCCCGAAAACATCATGATCACCCGCAAGGGGGACGTGAAAGTCGCCGACTTCGGGCTGGCCCAGATCGCCCAGGGCGAACAACTGCACCTGACCCAGGAAGGCGTGACCATGGGCACGCCGCTCTACATGAGCCCCGAGCAGGTTAAGGGCAAGAAGCTCGACCAGCGCAGCGACATCTATTCGTTCGGCGTGACCTGCTATCACATGCTGACCGGCCGCCCCCCGTTTCATGGAGAATCGGCCGTCGCCGTCGCCGTCCAGCATGTCAACGATATCGCCGAACCGCTGCGGCCGCAGCGCCCGGACCTCCCGCAGGCGATCTGCGATCTCGTGCAGCGGATGATGGCGAAGGATCCAGCGGCGCGGCACTCCGACGCGCAGGCATTGCTGAACGATATCCGGCGGCTGCTCAAGGCCTACAAGGAATCCGGTCCGGCGCAGGAAGAAGCGCTGGCCGAGCTGGCCTCCACCTCGTCCACAGCGGGGCGAACCGGCAACGCCCGGCAGATCGCCGTCGCGGTGACCGCCTGCATTCTGTTGGCCGCTGCGGGAGCGGGAATCGGCTGGATGCAGCGGACCCCCAGCCTCCTCGACCTGGAACACTCGTCGCAGCGGGGCGTGCCGGTGGCCGTCACGGCGCGGGACCAGTACCTGCAGGCGCAATGGAGCGGCGGCCTGGAGGAAGAATGGGAGGCCGTGCGGAAATACTGGACGTCGCGCGACGACGAGATCTGGCGGATCCGCGCCACCGAGCAACTCGCGCTGCTGTACCTGAAGCAGCCGGATCGGGTTGAGGACGCCCGCCGCGAAATCGGGAATCTCGCGTCGTTCAGCAGCATCTCGCCCCGTTACGGCCTCGAAGCGAAGCTCGGCGAAGCATCACTGGCGGTGTCCGCATCGGACCGCCCGGACTACCGACGCGCCGAAAGCATTCTCAGCGCGTCGCGCAACGAGTTTGAGATGCAGCTCACCGGCAGCTGGCACGACCGCTACGAGCGGCTGCGCGACGAAGTCAACGAAAACCTCCAGCCGCAGTCTCCGCCGGAATGAATCGCTGAGTGCCGCGCGGCAACGGACGTGTCAGGGTGCCACTGGCTATGCCAGTGCGAACGAAGTTCGGCATCGTCTGGTCAATGCACTGGCGAAGCCAGTGGCACCCGATCCAGGTACTCAGTGAGCTTCCGCGCTACTGCGCCGACGCCTGCTGAGGCGGAGTGGCCGATTGCAGTCGCGCGAGCGCCGCGCGCAGCATGTCCAGTTGCTGCTGAGCGGCCGTCGCCGCCGCCTGTGCAGCCTGGAATGCGGCTTCCTGCTCCGGAGTCACTTGTGCTGCGACTGTCGCGGCATCAGCGGCGGCTTTCAGTCGGGCCGCTTCGTCCGTGGCGGATTTTTCCGCTGCCACGAGAGTTTCCGCTGCGGTTTGAGCAGCGGCAGCCGTCGCTCCGGCCGCGGCCGCGTTGGTGTTGGCGCCGGCGACGACTGCAGCGGCCGCTTCCTGTTCTTTGGCGGCGGCGGCGTAGGCTTCCTGCGCGACGCGGA
>JAEUIG010000413.1 GCA_016795125.1 Planctomycetaceae bacterium
ACGCCAACACGCTCCTGGCCGGGCGCACGCTGACCGGACCGCACGGCTTCAGCTGCATCGCCTGCCACGAATGCGGCACGTACGTCCCGCCCAACGTGTCCATCGCCACCCACGGCTCCAACCTGCTCGACTTCGCCAGGCGAATGCGGCCCGAGTATTTCCTCCGCTGGACCCGTTCGCCGCTGCGGATCGTGCCGGGGGTCGAGATGCCGTCGTACGAACGTCCCGCCCCCGGCCTCCTCGACGGCAATCCCGACACGCAGCTTGCCGCACTCTGGCACGCCCTCCGCGATCCCGACTTCAGCATGCCGACGAACCCGGCGGCGGTCGAGCAGTTGCTCGTCGTGCGCCCCGGTACCAGGACGGTCGTTGTGCGTGACGTGTTCAGCGTTTCGGAGGCCTGCGGCGGCGGCTACGTCCCGCGTGCAATGGCAATGGGTTTCGACAGCGGGCAGTCCATCCTGTTCGATCTCGACAAGGCCCGCCTGCGCGAATGGACGCTCGGCGAATTCGCCCGGCAGCGGACGCAAGGCAAGAGCTGGTACTGGGACATGGCCGGCGCCCCGCTGATGAAGAGCACACAGTCGGGTTACGGAATCTGGCTTGAGTTGCCCGACCATCAGCCGCCGGTTTTGGAGCCTTCCTCGGCTGACGGCCGGCCGATCAAACTCAAGTGGTATTCGACGGAGGACGAAGAGCATCGCTACGGAGGACCATCGGCGCACTTCGAATACAGCGTCCAGTTCGAGACTCAAACAGGACCGCTCGAAATCCTCGTTGGTGACTATTGGTCGAAAGACTCCAGCAACGAGTTGCAGCGAGAAGTGGTCGTCAATGATCAGCCCCAGGGACGACTGCTCTTGGAGATGCCCGATCCGGAGATGCTCGGAGGACGTGGCGTAATCCGGGTGATTGAAGGAGATGGCCCGGTCCGCCTGCCCGACGGGCGTACAGCCCAAGCGACGACGCGCAGGGAGGGAGCGCCCGTGCTCACGCTGATGTACGAATCACGCCTGAAGTCTCCGGACCTCGCACCGATCGACATCGCCGATCCTCCCGCTTCCGCCGATCCAGTCATAACCGCGCCGGGGTTCATCGGCACGCGCCTGCCGATCACGACCGCCATCATGCCGACGGCAATGGCCTTCCGACGTGACGGATCGCTGGTCTTCACATCGCTCAAAGGGCACGTCTACCTCGCGAAGGACACCGACGGCGACGGCGTACAAGATGAGCTCACCGTCTTCGAAGAAGGCCTGGCGGCGCCGTTTGGTGTCCTGGCTTACGGAGATGAACTGTACGTTGCCCACAAGCCGGAGCTGCTGCGGCTGCGCGACACCGACGGCGACGGTCGCTGCGATGATCGCATCGTCGTCGCCGACGGCTGGGGTTACACCCACGACTATCACGACTGGACGGCCGGACCCGTCGGCAATCCGGATCATGAAATGTTCCTCGCCATCAGCAGCGACTATCAGCAGTCCAAGCGCGACCGCTCGACGATCCAGTGGCGCGGCAACGTGCTGCGAATTGACGACGAAGGCAACATCACGCCGATCGCCCGCGAGCTGCGGTTTCCCATGGGCATCGCCCTCGACGGCGAGGACCGGCTGTTCGTCAGCGATCAGCAGGGGGTCCAGAACTGCTTCAACGAGATCAACCACATCGTCGAAGGCGGCCGTTACGGCGTCCCGGCCCTCGCCGATCCGCCCGGCAGCGCCGATCACACCAGAGCCAGCGTCCAGATCCCGCACCCCTGGACCCGCAGCGTCAATGGCATCACGTTCTTACCAACCAACGGTGGCCGAGGCTGGACTGAGCGCAGCGAAGGCAGCCCCGGACCACGCGCGACTCCGCTGCAAGTCTTCGCCGGCCATGGCCTCGGCTGCGAATACAACGGGCGCTTCCTCGTGCGTTTCACCATGCAGGAAGTCCACGGCGAACTGCAGGGCGCGGTGTACGAGTTCACCTCGCCGACCTGGGACAAAGACAGCGACGCCTTCCTCGGCCCGATCTGCACGGCCGTCAGCCCGGACGGCTCACTGTACGTCGGCTCGATTTTCGACAGCGGGTGGCTCGGCGGCCGCAACACCGGCGAGATCGTGAAGCTCACGCCGACGGGCGAAGTCCCGAACGGCATCCGCGAAGTCCGCGCGGTGCCGGGCGGCTTCGAGATCGAATTCATCGACGCCGTCGATCCGTCCCTCGCCGTCGACCCGGCCAACTACGCCCTCAGCGGGTACACGCGCGTGTGGGAAGGCTCCTACGCGACGCCCGACTCCGACCAGTACACGCCAAAGATCGCCGCGGCCGAACTCTCCCCCGACGCCCGCACCGTGACACTGCGCGTCGACGACCTCCGTGCCCAGCATGTCTATGCAATCAACTGCCGCACGCTGACCGCGGACGGCGCAGCCCTGCGGCCGTCGTCGGCGCATTACTCGATGAACCGCCTTCCGTGATGCATCAGGTGGCACAGGTTGGAACAACCTGTGTGCGCAGCACAGCAAAGCTGCCCTGTATGTTCGCCGAGACAAGCTGGTGGATCCATGCAACGTGTGACAACCAAGGCGATTACAATTCCTGACAATCTCATGAAATGGGTCTCGGTGGCCGAGGCAACCCACCTTCCATCGCCGCCGGTCGCTGAGAATCGGAAATGGCATTTGCTGATCAATGGAATGGTTTCGCAGGATGCATCCACGATCGGCCGCGATCAGTTTCGGAAATTTGCGATAATTTTGACCGATGTGGCGTGTGCCTCGGGGTTTCTTCAAGAAACCGAATCTGTCCAAGTTACGTTCGTGTCGTACCCAGAAGGAAACCTGAATCGGCTCTATCGCTTGTCATTTGGCGTGGCGACGTACATTGAGTCGCTAGAAGAAGCGAGGCTTCGCACGATCTTGGATGACTCAATGACGACTGAAACTATGTAATCGCAGTCAATTGCCGTACGGTGCGGCCGTGGCGCATGTGGCCCAGACGCCCTAGCGTCCGGGCGGCGCATCGCAAGAGGCACGTCTGGCGACGTTCGTCGCGGACCCCGCCGCGTAGCGGCAGCCGACGGTAGCCCAGCCTTTCAAGGCCCTTTCAAGGCCGGGTGTTCGATCCCCCTCGCGGGCTCGCGTCGCGGAGCGACGCCTGAGCAAAGCGGGCATCGATCGTCGCTACGCGACGAATTGTTCGCCGTATCCACCGTTACCGGGCCTTGAAAGGCCCGGCTACCGTCACACGGCCGCTCCGCGGCCAAAGCCCCAAGTCGGACGTTCGCCGGCCAACCCTTTCCGCCGCGGAGCGGCACTTGATGGTAGCCCGGCCTTTTAAGGCCGGGTTTCGAGCCCCCCACGTGCCCGCGTCGCGGAGCGACGCCTGAGCCTGCATCAATCCCAAAGATATCGCTCCTCGTATTCAACTCCGTGCCGCTTGAGCAGCTCGAGGAACTCGTCCTGAAACGTTCGGCGCTGATGGTGTTCTCTTTGATTCTCGATGTATGCCGCCACGTCGGGAACCGCCGACTTGCTGACCGAGAAGGCACCGTAGCCGTCCTGCCACGCGAACCCTCGCAAATCCGGAAACTCCTCGTGAATCCACGCCGACGATCCGCCTTTGATGAGTTGAGCAATCTTGGCCGGCGCCATCGTCGGCGGCGCGCCGATCAACACGTG
>JAEUIG010000567.1 GCA_016795125.1 Planctomycetaceae bacterium
TGGAAACCAGCAAAAACCTGCCTAAAATTGCGAAGTCGTGGAGCGTCTCGTTTGGCTGCCCAATTTGACGAAAGCCTCTGAATCAGAAGCACTTAGCGGCTCGACCTACCATCAGCAGTTTCCGACCTACGGAACCGAAGGTTGCAGGTTCGACCCCTGCGGGGTGTACTTCTCCCAAGCCGCTGCATTGCAGCGGCTTGCGTCGTTTCAGGGGCGAGGCTGCCGGCCGAGGTCCAAAACGGTTAGGGCCCACGACCGGCTTGCTCGGCCGACGTTCTTCGACGCTGCTCGATACCGCCGACTGCCGTTTCGCAGTTTTCCTGATCGGCGTGGAATAGAATGATTCGCCATCCGTTGAACTGACGTCGGTATTCCGGTCGCCAATCGGCAGCTCGGTGAAAGCGCTTTCGCGCACTCAGCGCGGAGGCCCCTCATCCCAAATGCACTGGTGACGGTCCTTCTATACCGCCGTCAGCTGCTTAGCCAAGCTCTCCGTTCAGCGCCATCTGGTAAAAGCAATGGACGGTGTCCGCCTGGTGCTTCAACAGCCATTCAATATTTGGCTCGTGATGCATAGCCTTGTGAATGGCCTTCGCAATTGCCGCGCGGTGAGTATCAAAGAGGACGCGATGGTCGATCGATTCCGAAACGACGCTTGGATCGAGCCAGACCGAGACGATGATCCCCAAGTCGTTGGCCTTCTTTTTCGGGATATCGCCAGCGCGAACGGCATCCAGCACACCGTTGGCGATCGCTGCCTGGACTGTCCCCATCAGGATGTTCGTGTACTTCTCGTCCTTGACGGTCACCTTGCTCACCATCAGCGTCGTCGGGCGGACTTGCACGTCGCAATTCAAAATGGCAAAGACCCGCGAGTGCCCCTTGATTTGATCGCCCAGCAGATTGGCAATCGCGTAGCCGACGGGTCCGTCGAGCTCGCCAATGACGACTTCGGGTTCGGCGGCCGACCAGCCGTGTTCGCCTTCCACCAATGCTTCGCCCGTCCGCAGCACAATGCGTCCGCCGGTTTTTGCAGATCGTTTCTTGGCCATTGCGTTTCTCGCAGTTCTTCGAGGTAAGTGGTTTGATCGCTGCCAGAAGATCGCGATTTGCCGCCAGAACAACAAGGGTGTTCAGGACGGGACACAACGCCGGGGTGGCATCTTCGGGTTGCCTTGCCTGCACCGCACCCGGGAGCGCCGCCGCAGTGCGAGCGCGGAGATCGGACGAAGTGTTTCAATCCGCGCGAACCGGTTGCCCTGGATTGAACTCGCCAGAACTGACTGCTCAGTGAGCGATCTGTGAGGGGTGGTCAGTCTCGGCTGCCCAAGCCCCTGCAATGCAGCGGCTTGCGTCATTTCAGGGGCGAGGATGCCGTCCCGGCCGCTGTCCGAGAGGGAAACAACTCGGCAACCTTCGGTCCGATGTTTGGCAACGACCGGATGCGCATGAACATGCGGCCGGCTTCGATAATCATCAGTGCGTCAATCAACCGCGCTCCGCCGTTCGCCGCATGACCGCGGGCACAATTCGATGGCCCGTCGGCACTGCCGGTTTCCGCCACTCATCGAGCCACAAGGGCGGAAGATTCCACGGTAGAAACGTCCGTCGCGAAGGTCCGAACAGCTCGTCGGCCAGACGGCGGGCCCGGTTCCGGAACTGATACGTCAGAAAGACGCCGCCGGGCGTCAGCAGGTTGTGGATTCGTCCCAGCAGTTCGCGACCCTCATCGATCGAAAGTGCTGAGAACGGTATCCCCGAAACAACCAGATCGGGAGGTGCGGCCTGTCGGCGCTTCAGGAACCGTTCAACGTCCAGCGCGCTCCCCTCGATAACCTCCAGGCGAGGGTCTTCGATTGCCTGCAGTTGCCGGACAAACTGCGGGACGAGTTCGACGGCCGTCAGGCGGGCGCCGGCCGACATGCCGGCAAGAAGGGCGCGCGTTGTTTCCCCGAGGCCGGGACCGAGTTCAAGGATGGAAACGGCGCTTCGGACGGCGAGATGAATTTCGAGCCGTCGTTGCAGAGAACGTGAACTGGGCGACAGTGAACCAACGAGCTGGGGACTGGACGCAAACGCGATCGCGAATTTGAGCCACGCCGGGAAGGTCGAGTACGACGCGGTCACGAACGAGAACATGGGAGTACGATCGGGCTTCCTGTGGATATCGCCCAGTAGAGGCCTCCGCCCCCGAGCGACGATCGAATGCAAGACCACGCAGCGGCGAAAGGGATTGCCGCGATGCACGATTATCACTCGCGATTGCCTGCTGCGCATCGGGGATCCCCGCACACCGGCACCGGGGCCCGGCGCAGCGATTGTCCGATGCGCCGACGCTCTCGACGGCAACGCGCAATGCAGATTCCCTCCGAAGGCAGCAGCCTGATGTGCCGCTGACCGCTCGCACGCCGGGAAATCCACGAGCACGCCTCGCGAGATTCGCCTGATGCGCTCACCGCGGACTCACCGTGAGAATGCCCCGCATTGGGAACCGATTGGTTCGAACGAATACGGGCAAAACAGGAACATCCGTTATGGGCACTATTCTGCTGATTGTCCTGATTCTGCTGCTGATCGGCGCCGTGCCGGCGTGGCCGCACAGTCGCAGCTGGGGTTACTTCCCCGCAGGCGGCCTCGGATTGGTCGTCGTCATCTTGCTCGTCCTGCTCCTGCTCGGACGACTGTAGGACGCCGGCTGGCAGCGAGACGTCAGGACTTCCCCGCGAGACTGTGCGCGATCGCGTCGTCCTGCTCCAACGGAGTGAATGTCTCCGGAACAGGCCCGCGTTCGCCAAGGTCGGCAATCAGCCGGTTCAGCGTCGCAAAGTCGACCGGCTTCACCAGGTGAGCGTTGAACCCCGCAGCCGCCGATTTCCGGCGGTCGGAATCCTGGCCCCAGCCGGTGAGCGCCACGATCGCGGTCGAAACGCCCCAGGGGGTCGCGCGAATCGCCCGGCACACTTCGAAACCGTCGAGCTTGGGCAGGCCGAGGTCGAGCAAAATGAGGTCGGGGCCGAATTCGGCGGCGACTTCGAGTGCTTCGGTTCCGTCGTGAACGACGTGCGTTTTGTGGCCGGCGACACTCAGGAGCATCGACAGCATGCGGGCGGCGTCCAGATTGTCGTCCACGAGCAGGATGCGGCGCGCTGTTGCTGGCCGGGAAGGCGCTGCGGGAGGGAACGCGCGCCGGACCTCCGCATTGTGCTCGAGCGGCAACCGCACGCAGAACTCCGCGCCGCGTCCGGGACCCGCACTGCTGGCCGTCACCGTGCCTTCGTGCAGTTCCACCAGCCGTTTCACGAGCGACAGGCCGATGCCGAGCCCGCCGTCGGCGCGTTCCAGCGAGCGATCGACCTGAGTGAACATTTCGAACACCCGCGGCAGCATTTCGTCCGGGATCCCCACCCCGGAATCCCTGATAGTGATGACGGCCGTGTTCTCCAACCCCTGGACGCTGAGCCGGATGTCTCCTCCGGGGGGCGTGTATTTGCAGGCATTGGTCAGCAGGTTCCCGAGAATCTGCGCCAGCCGCACCGGATCGGCCAGAACGACAATCGGATCGGCTGGCATCTCGACGTGCAGCCGGTGCCCCACCGGTTCCCAATGGGTGCGGCAATTCTCGACCGCCTGCTGCACCGCCGCCGCGAGTTCCACACGGTCCTTCCGCAGCTTGAGCTTGTTGCGGTTGATGCGGCTCACATCGAGCAGGTCGTCGATCAGGCGGACCATGTGCACGACCTGTCGCTCCATCACGTCGCGCGCCTGCTGGAAGTTCTGTTCATCTCCCTGGACGCGGAGCAAGTCCAGCGCAGCGCGGATCGGTGCGAGCGGATTGCGCAGTTCGTGAGCCAGCGTGGCGAGGAATTCATCCTTGCGACGATCCGCATCGCGAAGCTGCCCTTCCAGTTCCTTCTGGCCGTGAATGTCGGTCGTGACGCCGAACCAGGCGGCGACCCGTCCCGCATCGTCTCTCTGCGGCAGCGCCTTGGAAACAAACCAGCGATACTCGCCATCGTGGCGGCGATGGCGGACTTCGACCTGAAAATCCGCGCCCTCGTGAAGCGTCTTGTTCCAGGCGGAAAGGCACCGATCGCGGTCGTCGGGATGCAGGCCCACGTCCGGCCAGCACCGGGCGTTGTCCTCGGCGGAGAGCCCGCAGTACTCGAGCCAGCGGCTGTTGACATAAGTCAGCGCGCCCGAGGGATCCGCCGTCCAGACGATCGACGGGACGGTTTCGGCCAGGTCCCGGAACCGTTGCTCGCTGGCGAGCAACGCCGTCTCCGCGATTGTGCGGTCGGTGACGTCGAGGATTGTGCCGGCCAGCCGCCGCGCGCGGCCATCGGGCCTGCGGACGATTTGTCCCACATCCTCCACGTAACGCCAGGAATCGTCGCCGCGCCGCACGCGATAGCCGGTTCGGTACGCCGTACTCCCCGGATCCGTAATGGCGCTGCGCATCTCCGCCAGATGGCGCGGCAGGTCGTCCGGGTGAATCCGCGTGTGCCACCAGCGCGAGGTCAGTTCCGCCGGCAACTGCTCGGAACCCACAATGTGCTCCACACCATAGGTGTGCGTGACAATCTCTCGGCCGTCATCGGCCGGCAGGTCGAGTTCGTAAACCATGGCGTCCGCGCCATCGGCGGCCCGGCGGAACCGGGCCTCGTTCTCGTGTAGCGCCTGCTCGATGCGCTTCTGATCGGAAATGTCGATGACGTGCGCCACAAAGCCACGTACGCTGCAGTCCTCCGCCACATCGGGCGTGTAACTCGCCTTGATCCACCGGGTGCCCCCGTCGCGATAGGCAACTTCGGTTTCGTACTCGACGGTCTCGCCGCGCAAGGCAGCTTCCATGTACGGGCGCAGCCTGTCCCACGCCGATTCTCCGAGCACGTCCCGGACGTGCAGGCCGGCAATTGCGGCCGGCGACTGGCCAAACCAGTCTTTGTAGGTGTGATTGTTGAGGCGGTAACGTCCCTCCGTATCGATGTACGAGATCAGCGCCGGAACACCATCGGCCACGAACTGCGCGCGATCTGCCGCCTCCCTCGCCCGCAGTTCGGCGGTCTGACGTGCGGCAACCTCCTGGCGCAAGCGGGCACGGTCGACCTCGATCGCCTGACGCTCGGCCACAACGGCGTCGATCAATCGGATGGCAATCCATCCGACGATCAGATTCAGACACATGCCGACCTGCTGTTCACGCAGTTCGATTCGAAACGAGTAGCGCGGCTCGGTAATCAGCCACACCACCGCCGCAGTGCTGGTCAACAGCGTGAACAGCGCAGGACCGCGTCCCACGTAACGTGCGACGAACAAACTCAGCAAGAACGCGAACAGGAACGGAAACCGGTCTCCGAAAAGTGGATCGAACGCGAGGCGCACCAGCGCGCCCCCCACGGCGGCCACCAGCGCCACGCCATAGGCGATCAGGTCCCGCTGGCCTCCGGCCGACGATCGATGCTGCAACTGCATGGCGGAGGAACTCTGGCCTGTGCGCGTGCCCACGCAGATCAGTCGGGCGAGCAATCACCGTGATTGTACGCTCACGGACGCTCGTCAGTAAGCCTCGGCGCGACGCCTCAGCGGAACGGGCACACGGGTGGACCACCGTTCGCCCACCGGCGATACACAATCGCCAGCGCGGGCACCCGTTGCGGGGAGAACGCCGTGTACGGGGCCCGCTGCACATCGGCACGACCACCCATCAGCGTCTGCACACCACTGCGAGAGATAACTCTATCCGTGGCCGGCCGCAGCGGAGCGCCATCGTCACTTCGAGCCGGAATGACGGCGGAGTCGCGCTTCGAGGACGCCTCGCCCGTTCTGGAGGTGTTGACGCATTTGTGCGCCGGCCAATTCCGGATTGCGCGCTTTCAGCGCCTGGACGATCTGCTGGTGCTCGCCGGCGACCTGCGGATCGTTCCCCAGCGAGTTGCTGACAAAGCTGCGGCGCACGTGGCCCAGCAGCTGCAGCGACTGCACAAGTCCTGACAGGATCGTGTTGCCGGCTGCGGCGAGAATGGCGCCGTGGAACACCTGCTCCTCTTCGATGAGTGCGTGATGAATCCGCCACAGCTCGAGCTCGGCCGTGGTCACTGAAATCTGCGACTCCAGCGCCTGGTAGCGACGGCACGACGTCTCCAGCAATCTGAGCTGTGTCAGCGTGATCCGTTCGGCGGCGCGGGCGGCCGCGTACGGCTCGACCAGTTCGCGTACATCGCACAGGTTGGCGAACTCGTCGGCGGTCAGCTCGCGCACATACGTCCCGCTGCGGGGACGGCATTCGACGAGGCCGGCCTTTTCCAGCTGGCCGAGTGCATGCTGCACGAGCGCCGGACTGACGCCGATCTCGTCCGCCAGCTTGCGCCGCGAAAGTTTCGCACCCGGCTCCACTTCGCCGCGGACAATCTGGTTGCGAATGTACTGGTACGTCGCGTCGAGCTGGGATATCAGCGGTTGCGAACTGGCCGTTCGCGCTGCGCCGCTTCGAACGGGAGGCATGTCCGGTTGATCTCTCGGAAGCTCGACTTCGTCAGACAGACCTATGAAAAGCATGCCTGGCCCGTCGTCACTCGCGATCACCGGGGGCTGACTCGGGCCGGCTCACCGCTCGCTTTCTGCTGCGGGCTGGCCTAGAGCAGGTTCAGCTTCTTCGGTCGCGACTCGGGCGGACGGCAGCACGAGTCGCACAGTCCCTGCACTTCCAGACGATGCCCTTCGATCCGGAAGCCTCTCTGTCGCGCTATCTCGACCAATACTTCGTTGATGGCCTCGTTGTGAAACTCGATCAGGGTTCCGCACTGGCGACAGACCAGATGGTCGTGCTTGGGATACCCGTAGTCGTGCTCGAAAATCTCGCGGTCGTCCTTGCGAACGACTTTGCGGATCAGCCCGGCCTCTTCGAGCAGCGACAGATTGCGATAGATCGTCGACCGCGACACGCGCCGCCCCCCGCGAACGCGCGTCAGCCGGGCAATGAGTTCGTCGGCGTCGAAGTGCTCGTGGGTGCTGAAGATCTCTTCGACGATGGTCTCTCGTTCGCTGGTCATCCGCTGCCCCTTCGACGTGAGGAACTCGCGATACCTTTCGAGGGGAGCAACGGCCATTCCGATGGGCGAGAGCGAATCGGGGGCAACGTCGGGCGCCGTGGCGACAGTCATGGGACGGGCAGCAATCAATGGTTCTGGGAATTGCAGTCAGGATCGCGACTTGAGTCGCACACCATCCGGAGAGCGCCGGAATCGACCTCATCACAGTTTACGCGGTCGCGCCAGACGACTCAACGGGATGCCCTACATCTGCCTGGCAGCGCTGCCGCCAATCATTGCCGGCGAGGGTTTACGAGTGCACTGCCCATTGATCAGTTCGCAAGCGACGATTGATGCGCCATGATTCACCACGGAGTGCACGGAGGTCACGGAGACAAGATCTCATCAATGACAATTCCTCCGTGTTCTCCGTGCACTCCGTGGTGAATCCGGCGGGACGAATTTATGGACAGTTGACATCGGGCCGATTCATGTCCCCCAAGAACTGCTGCTGGTCACAGCAGTCGTCCCTTTACCGACCACGGCCGTTCAGACCGCGCCGCGGCGGATCTCGTCCATCAGTTTCAGCAGCGCCGCTTCGAGCTTGGCCGGCGTTTCATAGACGCCGTTGGCGATGGCCGTCTGGATTTCGGCGAGTCGCTCGGCGCGGACAGCTGGATCATTCTGCAGTTCGCCCAGCAGCCGTGCCGCCGTGGAGATTTCAACCTCGTCGCGCGGGGCTTCCAGACCGTGAACGCCCGAGGCCGCCGGCGACTGCACCGGCGACGTCTGGATCGAACGCACGGGGCTGCTGCCGCCCACCCCGCCGGGTCCGTTCACTTCCATGTCGCTCTCTCCTGCCGACCGAACGCCGTTGGCTCAACGGCCTCGCAGCACCGGGAAGAATTGTCATGCGGCCCGCGATTCGACGCCTGATTATGATATCCCAACCGCAGCGACGGGAACAACCTGGATTTTCCCTTGCCCGGAAAGGACTTAGGCGCGACTGCACCCGCGTCAGTCGTCTTCGCCCTCGCCGCCCGGAAGGTCCTTCGGACGCCATAAGGTCCACGCCGTCAATGGGTTCGACGCGTCGAACTGTCTCCAGTCGCTGATCGGCAGGTCGAACACGGCCACTGCCGCCGTGGACATGTGCTGTCGCACTCCTGACAGGCACGAGACGAGCCCTTCAACTCCGGGATTGTGTCCGACGCACAGCGCGACCTGAGACGACTCCGGCAGGTCGCGGATCACGGCGAGCCAGTTGGCGAGGTCGGCATGATACAACGCGGCCGTGGCCCTCAGCGGCGAATCGTGACCGATGGTCCGCGCAATGAGCAGCGCCGTCTGGAACGCTCGCGCCGCCGTGGAGCAGGTGATCGAATCCGGAATGCGGCCCTGTTCCTGGACCCACTCTGCCATCCGCGGCGCGTCCCGCAGCCCGCGGGCATTCAGCACGCGGTCATGATCCGGCTGGCCCGGATTGTCCCAACTCGACTTCGCATGACGCATCAGGAGGAGGGTCTTCATCGAGGCGCTCACACATTCAGCGAAACGAAGTGGCACCGGCGAAAGTAGCGGGCGCTGATTCTTCGAGCAAGCGATGCGTCAGGCGTGCACGGCCGCACACTTCGGCAATCGCCACCGGTCTGCTTGAGCCTGCGGAGCCGGTGCGAGATTGGTCTTCGCGAACTACGAACATGTTAGTAGCATCCCGCTCGTTGTGAAGTCGGGCCGCTTCCTGGTCGGGATAGGAATGATTCATGAACGTTCGAGTTTTCGCACCGCGGAACACGGTCGGTGCAGGATGCGTGCTGTTCATTCTGATTGCCGGATTCCAGACGCTGTCCTCACTTGCCGACGAAGCCGCGGGCGACGCGGAGACCACCTTCGCACCGGGAGACGTGCATCTCAAGAACAGCCGCGTGTACATCCATGTCGGCAAGACCGGCCTGGGACACGACCACGCCGTTGTCGGCCTGCTCAAGAGCGGCACCCTGCTGCTGGGCGCGTCGGAAAATGCCGGGCAGATGGAATTCGATCTCACTTCGTTCCGTGCCGACTCCGACGGGGCGCGAAAGTACATCGGCCTCCAGGGCAGCTCCGACGCGGGAACGCGCCAGCAGGTGGACGCCAACATGCTGGGCGCCGCGGTGCTGAATGTGGCCCGATTTCCGACCGCAACGTTTGTCATCGCGTCGGCAGCGCCGGTGAAAAAAGCCAGCCAGCGCGGTCTGCCGCAGTATCAACTGACGGGGAATTTCACGCTGCACGGCGTCACGCGTCAGATTCAGTTCCTGGCGGACTCCGAATCGAAAGACGGGTGGGTTCACCTGCGCGGATCGTTCTCGATCCTGCAATCGCAGTTCGGAATTCAGCCGTTCACCAAGGCGTTTGGCGCGATCGGCGTCGCCGATCGCCTCAGCATCTGGGGTGACCTGTGGATCGCCGAACAGGCGAAGGCCACGGTGGAAGGCGCCGGGTCTGCGCCCCGGCGCTGAGTCCGCCGATCACATTCAGCAACACCTGCATTCGCCCGACCCGGCATGGCAGAGGCGTGCTTCAGACGCCGTGCCGCGAGGTCGTGTCCATTCTGCGTCCGAGTCCATGAGACGATCGCTGGGAATCCTTTTCGGAGTCGCGAACCAGATGCTGTTCGCGTACACCGTCGTGCATTTGTTCCTGTTCCTGAATGGCGGAAATGTTCAGGCGACTCGCGGATCGCTCTGGATCGACGCCGCGCTGGCACTGCAGTTCGCGATTCCGCACAGCCTGTTGCTCTGGCCGCCGGTTCGCGCGCGATTGCGCGCATGGATTGCAGCAGAGTTTTACGGCTGCGCATTCTGCACGGCGACATGCTTCAGCCTGCTGCTCATGTTCTGGGGCTGGCGATCGGACGCGCGGTTGCTGTGGGAGGTCGAGGGAACAGGGCGGACCATCGTACGCTGCGCGTTTCTGCTGTCGTGGGGCGCGCTGGTTTACAGCCTCTGGATCAGTGGACTCGGCCGGCAGACGGGCTGGACGACCTGGTACGCATGGCTGAGACGCGTCACCCCCCCGCGACCCGAGTTCGCGCCGCAAAGCTGGTACCGCTGGCTGCGGCACCCGATCTACCTCAGCTTCCTGGGACTGTTATGGTTCACGCCGACAATGTCGCTGGATCGCGCGGTGCTGACCGCTGTCTGGACCGGCTACATCTTTGTCGGGAGCCGGCTGAAGGATTTGAGGCTGGAGGCGTACATCGGCGAGCCGTATCGGGCGTACCAGTCACGCGTGCCAGGGTTTCCGTTCGTCCCGTTCGGGCCACTCGGACGCCGTCGTGAACATGCTGCCGTGGCTCAAACACTTGAATCGCCAGTCCGCAGGGCGGCCTGAACCTGTCGGAACGCTGTCAGAGTCCGGGTCGCCTTGAGTCCGTCCCTCCGTTAGACTGCGACGGGACTGATTCTCACGACGACGACAGGCACCGCGAGTGATGCACGCGAACGGCAACGCAGTTCAATCGAAATCCGACTGGCAGGCACTGGCTGACCGGGTTCTGGACGGGGAAGCGATCAGTCGGAGCGACGCGCGGAGCATTCTAGGCTGCGACGACGCCGAGCTGCTCGATCTGCTGCATGCGTCGTTTCGAGTTCGCGAGCGGCATTTCGGCCGGCAGGTCCAGCTCTACTACTTGCGGAACGCCAAGAGCGGACTGTGCCCGGAGGACTGCGGGTACTGTTCGCAGTCGGCGGTCTCCGATGCCCCGATCCCCAAGTACCGCTGGCAGGACGAAGAAACCCTGCTGGCCGGCGCTCGGCAGGCGCGTGACGCCCAGGCCCGCACGTACTGCATCGTCGCCAGCGGGCGCGGCCCCAACGACCGCGAGGTCGAACACGTGGCCAAGGCCGTGCGGCGCATCAAGGATGAGCTGGGCATGCACGTCTGCGCCTGCCTGGGTCTGCTGGAGCCGCACCAGGCCCGCATGCTGGCCGAGGCGGGCGTCGATCGGAT